>URAL01000039.1 GCA_900545805.1 uncultured Eubacteriales bacterium
GTGTTTCTTGGCGGCAACGACAGCTATGTGGCCATGTGCCACAAATGCTGGGTAAGCAGAATAAAAGAACAGGAAAAGTGAATATATGTGCAAAAAAGCTCAGGCAAAAGTCCTGAGCTTTTTGATTGCAATTTTACTCTACCTCGACGACGCCGTCGGCCTTGACGGTGACCTTTGCGCCGGTTTTTACGTATTCGAGGAACTCATCGCCCAGGCTGTCGACAACGGGCATCTTCGCGTCCGTCCACACGTCGCCGAGTATGGCGCCCGAGGCGGCCAGCGGATCAATGGGCTTTGAAAACAGCATACACGCTGCCTGCTTTCCGAGTGCGCATACCGTAAACAGCACCATGCCGCCGGTCGTCGAGCCTATGGTCATCGGCAGGCACATGGCCTTGCCGATCATTGGCTTTTTGTATATCTCGGCATTATTCTGGTCGCCGCACTTCATCTGCTTATCGCCGAACATCATGCCCATCTGATACGAGGCGAGCGTGTTGAAGCCGCCGTGGGACACGAGCGCCTCGGCCGTGCAGGTGCCGGGGACGACTACTCTTCCTTTGAAAGTCTTCATTTTTTGCCCTCCCTCTTCGTTGTGATGGTGTGCAGGATCTCCTCCTCGGTGTAGTATCGTGCGCTGGTGTAGGTGCGCAGCTTGTTCGACGAGGTTATGACCGCCTTCTTCTTGCACAGGGGATTATTCATGTACATGAGCGGGCAGATGTAGCTGAGGATGATGCCCTGGCGCTTGAGCTGCTTGTAATACGGAGTTTTCTCAAACTCCTTTATGACGGGCGTTGAAGCCGTGAACACCGTGGGCACGGTGACCTTTTTAAGACCGCTTCTGCTCAGCTCGCTGCCGACGGCTGTCGTCCAGTCGATAAGCTGCCGGAGCGTCATATGCGGGCAGCCGACAAAGCACAGCTGCGGTGCCGCGTCGGGATCTTTCCAGATGACGGGGTAGCTTGCCTTGACGCGCTCAAGCTCAGCGTCGTCAATGACATAGACCTGCGCGCCCTCGGCGATTATGCCCTCGCCCTGCTCGACGGCCTCAGGCGTGAGGTTTTCTATGTGATACAGGCCGACAGCGCCGTTTGACGCGGTAGCCGCGCCGAAGTCCTTGAGATAGGTGCAGGCCTCCTCGTCGAGCGTCGTGCCCAGCCATTTATCCAGGCCCTTGACGTAGGGAACCTCCTCCATGACCTTCATGCCGATAGCCGAGCCGAGAAGCTGCGCCTCGGGCTTTTTCGAACACTTCACTTCAACCACCCATGTAGCCTTGCGGTTTTCGTCAAGCAGCAGGCCGAACTCGGGAACGAAGCCCGCTATTGAGCCCATGAGCTCTATCATGCCGGAGTTGCGGTTGCATCTCGCGCCGAGCACGGAGTTTGCGTACACGACAGCTGACGACTCCGCCCAGGAGAGCACCTCGCCCTTATTCGGCTTGTTGCCGACCTGATCGAGATAGCAGGTGCAGGTGTAGTCATCGTCGCTGGTTATGCCGAGCTCCCTGAGCTGCTGCTCATAGCTGTCCTGATAGGTGTACATAAATTTTTTGAATACAAGGTCTTCTATCAGACTGCTGGGAACATGCTTATCCAGCGGCTTGGGGTCGGCCGTAAACTTCTGATCGGACGTAAGGCCTGCGTCGATAATCTCCTGATACAGATCATACACCGGCTTCATGACCTTCAGACCGAAGCTGATAACGGTGTGACCGTATTTGGACGTTATCGGCACCATGCGCTCGGCGCCGAACGTGTCGCCGTACATAACAAGGGTCTTCACGACCTTTGCCATAGTCTCCCCCTTCTCACCGCTTAGCATTGCCTGCTGTTCGGGTGTAAGCTTCATATGCATTCACTTCCCTTTAATTTTTTGTTATTGAATTAACACATATATTGTATACCCTGTGTATTATAATGTCAACAATAAGCCGTCGTTTTACGACGCGAATTTGCGCCAGAATGCACAAGGAAGCGACTCGACGAGTCACTTCCTTTTAACATTCTGTTCTATTCAAAACCGCCCGCCTCGGGCATCATTTCAGCAGAGATGCGCATTAGCATATTTGAAAACAGCTCCGTTTCCTCGGGCGTGAAGCTATCCTCGATGCGGCCGAGAACGGTTTTGACATAGCTGCGCATGATGTCCGTATAGCTGTAATATTTTTCCGACAAAATGAGGTGATATTCTCTGCGGTCGGTGTCTGAGTTCTGCTTTTTAAGATAGCCCTTTTTGATGAGGCTGTTGACCTTATATGTCGCATTCGACTGCGAAATGTTCAGAAATTCGGCAAAGCGGCCGATGGTCGGCTCGTTCAGGGCGTGGATGATCTCTATCGAAAATGCCTCCATAGCCGTGAGCGAGCCCTCGCGCTCACGCACGAGCTCGAATATTCTTCGGAAAAACTCAAGCTTAAACTTATCATACACTTCCAGAAAGCTATCTTGCAGCACCTTGACCTCCCCTTTCATCATAAACGGACGGCAACTGTTGCGGATTTTTGAACCATTTTAATATATTTTCGTCAATTTGTCAAATTTTCGTCAGAAAAAATCAAAAAAGACAGCATATCGCTGTCTTTTTTCCGGTTCTTTTATTTTTTTCGCTTGCCGAACATGCCGTTTTTCGGCTCTATCGTCTCGCCCATGGAGGACGCAAAGCCGCGCAGAGTCTCCTTTTGAGCCGATGTGAGATTTCTTGGGACCGTCACCTTGACGGTGACGAACTGATCTCCTCTGCCGCCGGAGCGCAGGAACGGGATACCCTTGCCCTTGAGACGGAAGGTAGTGCCGGTCTGCGTGCCCTCGGGTATGTTGAGCTTCACCTTTCCGTCGAGCGTCGGCACCTCTATCTCCGCGCCGAGCGCCGCCGTTGCGAACGATATGTCCTGATTCAGGAGCACCGAAGCGCCCTCGCGCTCGAATCTCGCGTGGGGCTGAACGAGCACCGTGACCAGCAGATCGCCGGCCGGGCCGCCGTTAGAGCCGCTGTTGCCCTGGCCGCGCAGGGATATGGTCTGCCCGTCGTCAATGCCTGCGGGGATGCTGATGCTGACCTTGTGCTGGCGGCGGATGCTGCCGGCACCGCGGCAGGTACCGCAGGGGCTGTGGATGATCTTGCCGCGGCCCTTGCACTTATTGCAGCGCGTGTTCTGCTGCATCATGCCGAACGGTGTGCGCTGCGTAGTCTTTACCTGACCCGTACCCTTGCAGTCGGGGCAGACCTCGGCTGTCGTGCCCGCGGCGCAGCCCGTGCCCTTGCAGTCGGGGCATTGCTCGACACGTGTGACGAACACTTCCTTTTTTACGCCGAAGGCCGCTTCTTCAAACTTTATGTTGACATTCGCACGCAGGTTCTCACCCTTTCGCGGAGCGTTGGTATTTTTGCCGCCGCTGCCGCCGCCAAAGCCGAAAATGTCGCCGAATATATCGCCGAAGCCGCCGAAATCACCGAAGCCGCCAAAATCGCCAAAGCCGCTGAAGCCGCCCTGTCCGCCGCCAAAGCCCTGACTCGGGTCAAAGGCGGCATGGCCGAAACGATCGTACTTTGCGCGCTTATCAGCATCGGAAAGGACCTCATAGGCCTCATTTATCTCTTTAAACCGCGCCTCGCACTCTTTGTCGCCGGGATGAAGATCGGGGTGATTTTCTTTGGCAAGCTTTCTGTATGCTTTTTTGAGCTGATCCTCGGTCGCGTCCTTGGATACGCCGAGAACCTCATAATAATCTCTTTTTTCTGCCATAAAGCCACCTCATTTTTGCTGCGTTCAAAAAGCCATTGACTTATTTAAACGCTCAAACAGGCGCACAACGTGCGCCAAAGTCTGTCGAATAACCTATGCTGCCGAGTAAGAACAACCGCGCAGCGGGGGAGTTTGAGGGGGCAAGGCCCGCCTCAAGTTGGATTATAGCCATCAAAAATGTCTGAGCTATCAGACTTTTTGACGAGCGAAGCGAGATTTTTCGTGAAGCGTAAGCTTCACAAAAAATGTGGCGTGCATATAAAGCAAAAGCCAAAGCTTTTGCTTTATATGGGCGCACTGCAAGTGCGCCCATATAATATAAGCAAGCTTTCGATTACTTCTTGTCGTCGTCATCGACCACGGTGTAGTCTGCGTCGTAGTAATCCTGACCGTTGCTGTCGCCGCCTGCCTGAGCGTTAGGGTCAAAGCCCGCTCCGCCCTGAGCCGACTGCGCCGCCTCATACAGCTTGCCGAACACGTCGGTAAGCTCCTTGGTGGCGTTCTTGATGGCCGCGGTATCGGTGCCGGTCAGTGCGGTCTTGAGCGCCTGAAGCTTTGCCTCGATCTCGCTCTTGATGCCCGGATCGACCTTGTCGCCCATCTCCTCGAGGGTCTTCTCGGTCTGATAGACGATCTGATCGCCTTCGTTGCGGGCATCGACCTCCTCCTTGCGCTTTGCGTCCTCGGCAGCGTACATCTCGGCGTCCTTGACAGCCTTGTCGATGTCCTCCTTGGACATGTTGGTCGAGGATGTGATGGTGATGTGCTGCTCCTTGCCTGTGCCTAAATCCTTTGCAGAGACGTTTACGATACCGTTTGCGTCGATATCGAAGGTGACCTCGATCTGCGGAGTGCCGCGGCGAGCCGGTGCGATACCGTCGAGGTTGAAGCGGCCGAGGCTCTTATTGTACTGAGCCATCTCGCGCTCACCCTGAAGGACGTTTATTTCAACTGCGGTCTGATTATCAGCCGCTGTGGAGAATATCTGGCTCTTCTTGGTCGGGATGGTGGTGTTGCGCTCGATAAGACGGGTGCATACGCCGCCGAGAGTCTCAATGCCCAGAGACAGAGGAGTTACGTCCAGCAGCAGAACGCCCTTTACGTCGCCGGCGAGAACGCCGCCCTGGATTGCTGCGCCGATAGCGACGCACTCATCGGGGTTGATGCCCTTGAAGCCTTCCTTGCCGGTCAGCTGCTTTACCATCTCCTGAACTGCGGGGATACGGCTTGAGCCGCCGACCATCAGAACCTTGGAGATATCGGAGGCGGTCAGGCCGGAGTCGGAAAGAGCCTGCTTTACGGGGCCCACGGTCTTCTCGACGAGGTGATGAGTCAGCTCGTTGAACTTTGCGCGGCTGAGCGTCACGTCGAGGTGCTTCGGGCCGGTCGCGTCGGCGGTGATGTAAGGCAGATTGATGTTCGAGGTGGTAACGCCGGACAGCTCGATCTTTGCCTTCTCTGCAGCCTCACGCAGACGCTGCATTGCGACCTTATCGCCGGACAGGTCGATGCCTTCGGCCTTCTTGAACTCGTCAACGAGGTACTTGGTGATGCATGCGTCGAAGTCGTCGCCGCCCAGACGGTTGTTGCCGGCGGTAGCGAGAACCTCGATGACACCGTCGCCGATCTCGAGGACGGAAACGTCGAAGGTACCGCCGCCGAGGTCATAGACCATGATCTTCTGATCGCTTTCCTTATCCAGGCCGTATGCAAGTGCGGCCGCGGTAGGCTCGTTGATGATACGCTTTACGTCAAGACCCGCGATGCGTCCCGCATCCTTGGTTGCCTGACGCTGTGCGTCGGTGAAGTACGCAGGAACGGTGATGACAGCCTCCGTAACCGGCTGGCCGATATAGCTTTCCGCATCCGCCTTCAGCTTCTGAAGTATCATTGCGGAGATCTCCTGCGGAGTGTATGATTTATTGTCAATGGTGACTTTGTACGCAGAGCCCATTTCACGCTTTATCGACGAAATAGTCCTGTCGGGGTTCGTGATGGCCTGACGCTTTGCGACCTGGCCTACCATTCTCTCGCCGGTCTTGGTAAATGCGACGACCGACGGAGTGGTGCGTGCGCCCTCTGCGTTTGCGATAACGACAGCCTCGCCGCCCTCCATGACGGCAACACAGCTGTTAGTTGTACCGAGGTCAATACCAATAATCTTACCCATAATGTAAATCCTCCTATTTGAAAGTTAATAATATACTTAATTAAAATTTATAATCAGTTTGCTACCTTTACCATAGCAAAACGGATCACCTTGTCATTGAGCTTAAAGCCCTTCTGGAACACCTCGACGACTTCGTTTTCGCCGAAGGACTCGTCCTCGACATGCATGACTGCGTTATGCACGTTGGGATCAAACTTCTGTCCGAGCGCCTCGATCTCCGTTATGCCGAGCTTTTCGATAGTCTGGTTAAACTGAACCATCGTCATCTCCACGCCCTTGCGGTACGCTTCGTCGGCGGTCGGCGTCGCAAGCGCTCTTTCAAGATTGTCGTACACCGGCAGGAATTTGAGCAGCGTGTCCGCCTTTATGTCGGCGTACAGCCCCTCGCGCTCCTTCTGGCTGCGCTTGCGGAAATTATCATACTCGGCGCAGAGCCTGAGGTACTTTTCCTTTTCCGCCTGGATGAGCTTTTCGGCCGTTTCCTTTATCTCGGCCTCTTTTCTGCTCTCCTTCTTCTGCTTTTTTTCTTTTTTTGCTTCCTTGGACTCTTCTTTGACTTCGTCCGTTATTTCCTCGGCAGCGGTCTCGGCCGTTTCGGCCTTGACTTCCTCGGTCTGAGGCTCCTGCTCGTTTTTATCTTTCTTACTGCTCATCTGTTATGTCATCTCCCTTGATTATAAGCTTATTATGCATGCCCGACGGGGGAGCTCCTCCCGCGCCGAGCCGCCTTGAAAGTCCCGCCGCCAGAAAGCTCAGCTTCGCGGCAACTGCGGAATAGTCCATTCTCGTCGGTCCTACGACGCCTATAAGTCCCTTTGTATTATCGCCCATGTCATAGCTTGCTATAACAACGCTGGAGTCCTTGAGCTCCTCGGCGATATTCTCAGGTCCTATCAGGACGCGTACCTCGGAATCGTCGTCAAACAGCCCGTTTTCCGCATCGGCAATAACGTGGCCGCCGTCGGCAAGATAATTCATCAGCTTATGCGCCTTGTCCGGGTCGCGGAACTCCGGCTGACTGAGCAGCCTGTTCTCGCCCGTTACATACGCCTCGACTCCGCGTTGGCCCTCGAGCGTTTCCATCGTAAACGACGCGATGACTGCCGTGAGCCCCATGGTGTCGCCCGATGCACGCTCTGTCGAGGATATCAGCAGCGGCGTTACCTTATCGCCTGAGATGCCGGTGAAGTTTGCGTTAAACAGCGTCGCAAGCTTCTGGATCATCTGCTGATCGACCGATACCGGGAGATTTACGAGCTTGTTCTTGACCGTATTGTTGCTGAGCATCACGACGATTATAAACGTGTTGGCATCAATATAAATAAGATCAAAGCGCTTTATCGTCGCCGGGGCGTAGGCCGCAAGCGCGAGCGCCGGATAATCAGTCAGCTGCGAGGCGAGCTTTCCGACATCGCGCATCTGCTCATCAAGCTGCGTGAGACGTTCGTTGAGGCTTCGGTTTATCGCCTCTGTCTCCTCAAGGGAAAGCTTCTGCTTTTCCATCAGCTCATTGACATACATCCTGTAGCCCGCGGGGGTCGGGATGCGTCCGGCCGAGGTATGCGGCTGTTCGAGATAGCCCAGCGCCGTGAGCTCTGCAAGCTCGTTTCTTATCGTTGCGCTGCTGCATCCGATATCGGTGATGCCCGCAATGGCCTTGCTTCCGACGGGCTCGGCCGTTTTGATGTACTCATCGACCAGTGCGCCGAGTATTTTCTTTTTTCTTTCGCTTATACTCATTTTGCACTCAAGCTCCTCGTTTGCTGGCACTCTTAACCTTCGAGTGCTAATATAGCACTGTTTTTTATTCTTGTCAAGGCTTTTATTAAAAATTTTGCGTAAAAATTTATATATTTTTATTTGCGAGTTTTGGGATTCTGCGAATACGTCGATTACGGTGGCCCGGTTCGATGCTGCGGCGAAAACCGGTTTTGCACCGCCCTGCGGCACTGCACCGCACCGTGTAGGGAACGGGCTTGCCCGTTCCGCTTCCGAAAATCCGGTCGGAACTTAAATCTGTTCGTAGGGGCGGGCATTGCCCGCCCGTTTTTACGGTTTCCACCGCACCCTCCGGTCGTGCTGACGCAGAATATGTATCGGTGACAGCGTAAATGCGCTATTAAAAAAAAGAGCGCAGACTTAAATCTGCGCTCTCATTCTTTGTCCGTATTTAATTTTGGTTCCGACTGTGCGGGCGATCGATGATCGCCCCTACGAGTTGGAATCAGTTCCGACTAAGACCTCTACATGCGGAACAGGCAAGCCTGTTCCCTACAGGGGGCGCGGCGCAATACTATAGTGCGACGCAAACACGGTTTCCTCTGCAGTTCCGATACCGGGATACCGCAATATGCGTATCCGTAGCAGCCTCAATTCGCCTCTGAAAAATCGTCGTCGAAAGAATAGTCGTTGAGCTCGTCGAAATCAAGGAACTCCGAAAGAGTCATGTTAAATGCGATTGCTATTTTATGCAGCGTTGCAACTCTCGGATTCTTGGTCAGTCCACGGACAATATTATCAAGCGTCGACTGCTTTACTCCGCTCATTGTCGCAAGCTTGTTTATCGCTATACCGCGCTTTGCGCACAGACTGCGTATGCGCCGAACGTAAATTTCCGAATACTCCACCGCGATCCCCTCTGTCTTCATCATTACCCATTTCCGGGTTGAATAAAGGATAGCAGTGGATTTTCGCACAATTACCCGAATACGGGTTGACTATGCAAACTATTTTATGATATTTTAAAGCTGAAAGAAGGTGCTGTTTATGCCAAACTATGAAAAAATGTATTCCATTCTTTGTTCAGCAGCAGATGAGGCAATTACACTGTTAGAGGAAATTCCGAATTCTGAGGTTGTATCCAAAAAGCTGAATGAAGCGTTATTGGCAGCCGAAAGTATTTATGTGAATAGCGAAGAATAATAAAAAACCTGTGGTGATCCACAGGCTTTTTATTTGTCAATTCAAAAAATCCCTGAGCTTCTTGCTTCTGCTGGGGTGGCGGAGCTTGCGCAGAGCCTTGGCCTCGATCTGGCGGATGCGCTCACGGGTGACGTTAAATTCCTTGCCGACCTCCTCAAGGGTGCGGGTATGGCCGTCGACGATTCCGAAGCGCAGCTCGAGCACCTTTTTCTCACGCGGGGTGAGCGTGTAGAGCACCTCCATGAGCTGCTCCTTCAAAAGCGAGAAGCTCGCGGCCTCGCTCGGCTCGGACGCGTCCTCGTCGGGAATGAAGTCGCCGAGGTGGGAGTCCTCCTCCTCGCCGATAGGCGTTTCGAGCGACACAGGCTCCTGCGCGATCTTAAGGATCTCGCGCACCTTGTCGACGGGCATGCCCATCTCGGCGGCTATCTCCTCGGCGCTGGGGTCGTGGCCGAGCTCCTGCAGGAGCTGGCGTGAAACTCGGATAACCTTGTTTATAGTCTCCACCATATGCACGGGGATGCGGATCGTCCTCGCCTGGTCTGCGATAGCGCGGGTGATTGCCTGACGGATCCACCACGTCGCGTAGGTCGAGAACTTGTATCCCTTGGTGTAGTCAAACTTCTCGACCGCCTTGATAAGGCCGAGGTTGCCCTCCTGGATGAGGTCAAGAAAGAGCATGCCGCGGCCGACATAGCGCTTTGCTATCGACACGACCAGGCGCAGGTTTGCCTCGGTCATGCGGCGCTTTGCCTCCTCGTCGCCCTGGCTCATTCTTATGGCCAGCTCCACCTCCTCCTCTGCCGTCAGCAGAGGAACCTTGCCGATCTCCTTGAGGAACATGCGCACGGGATCGTCAGTGCTGTAGCTGTCATCAACCTTGACCTCGGCCATCTCCTCCTCGGTGACTTCCTCGATCTCGTTGAGCTCTTCAATCTCAGGCATGTCGATATCGTCGAGAATAGGCACCGCGTCGTCGGCGCTGATGTCTATGTCGATCTTATTGGCCTCAAGCGCATCGTAAAACTTCGTAATGGACTCGGCATCTACGCCCTTTTCCTCAAGCGCCGCTATCTCCTTGGTGCTGATTTTTCCGCTCTTTTTTGCCTTTTCCATGAGCTCGTCCAGGATATCCTCTGTGGTTTTAACTTCGTCCTGCTCCTCGGCGGGCTTCTCCTCAATCTTCGTACGGCGGGTGCTCTTTTTTTTCGGCGCGTCCTTAATATCGCTTGCTGCCAGCAGCTCGTCAGCTGTGCGCTCGAGCTCCTGCTCGGTCATGGTTTCGGTTTTGTTGTCCATAGCTTTACCCCTCATATCCTTTGGTTTCTTTAAGTCTGTTTGCAAGCTGTCTGAGATCTCCGTCCGACTGCTTGAGCTCGTGGCGGTCTCTGACCCTTTCTATGTAATCCGCCAAAGCCTTATCGCCGTTGCGCAGCGCCTCCGGCTTTTGCAGCACCGAGGCCAGAAGTGCGGCCTCCTGCGGAAGCAGCGCGGCGCTCATTGAGGCCATGCTGATTATATCTCCGTTTTCAAATTTTTCTTTCAGCACGGAATATATCCGCGCCAGCGCCGGTGATGAGAATATTTCCGGAGGCGGGAGCTCCTTACCGCGGCACAGTCCCTGATCGAGATAGAGTATCCTTATTATGCCCTCTTCTGCCGCGGCAGACTCCGGGTCGTCATAGCGCAACTCCTTTTCCTTAGGCTGAAGCTGCCGCTCGGGATGCGACGCGCTTTTTGCGTCGGCGCGCTGAGCCGTGCGCACAAGGCGCTTGCGTCTTCGCTCGACCTCCTGCAATACAACGTCGCTGCCGACTCCGGCCATGGACGCGACGCGCATTGCGTACACCTGGCGCTCGACGCTGCCGGGCAGGTGCGCGACCATGTCCGATGCCTCCTTCAAAAACGCAACCTTCTGCTCATCGGCCGTGAGGTCATACTTGTCCGTAACGCTCCGAAGCTGATAGTCTATGTGGTTTTCCGACTTGTCTATAAGATTGCGGAACGCGTCCGCGCCCTTTGTCTTTATATACTCGTCCGGGTCCTTCGCGCCGCTCATCGACAGCACCTTGACCTTGATATCGAGCTTTTCCAAAAGCCCTATCGCACGCTGAGAGGCTTTTTTCCCCGCGCCGTCGTTATCGTAGGCGATGATGACCTCATTGGTGTAATGCGATATGAGCCGCGCCTGCTCCGGTGTGAGTGAGGTACCCAGCGAGGCGACCGCACCGTCGAAGCCCGCCTGATGCATCATAACAACATCGACATTGCCCTCAGCAAGTATTATATGTCCGCTCTTAGACTTTTTAGCCAGATTCAGCGCGAAAAGATTGCGGCTCTTGTTGAACACCATCGTTTCCGGGCTGTTCATGTATTTTGGTTCACCGTCGCCGAGTATTCTGCCGGAAAAGCCTATAACATCGCCTCTGACGTCGATTACCGGGAACATCAGCCGGTTGCGGAACGTATCGTAATATCCGCCGTTTCTGCCCTTTCGGACAAGCCCGGCATCAAGCATCTCGTACTCGGAATAGCCCAGTGTGCGCATCGCATTTATGAGGCTATCCCATGTGTCCGGCGTATAGCCGAGGCCGAAGCGCTTTGCCGTGTGCGGCGTTATCTGCCGCCGCTGCATATAGTCGAGCGCGGGCCTGCCCTCGGGTCTGCTCAAACATGAGTAGAAAAATTTCGCCGCGTCACGGTTTAAGTCCAGAAGCCTGCGGCGCTTTTTCGCCTCGCGGTTATCCTCCTGCTCGGGCATTGTCATGCCCACACGCTTTGCCAGAAACTCGACCGCCTCGGGGAAGCTGAGGTTTTCAACCTCCATTATGAAGTTTATAACGCCTCCGCCCTTGCCGCAGCCAAAGCAGTGGTATATCTGCTTGTCCGGCGATACGGAAAACGACGGCGTTTTCTCACTGTGGAAAGGGCACAGGCCGAAGCGGTTCGCGCCCGAGCGCTTTGTAAGGCGTACATACTCGCTGACAACGTCCACTATATCGTTTTTCTCCACGAGCTCCTGCAAAAAGCTCTCCGGAATAGCCATCTCCCATCCCTCCTTTTTTAGTGGCACTTTTTCAGATGCGCTTTAAGAATGTACTTATACGTTTTTTACGTGAACCCGGTATCGAAGCCGCAGCGGAAACCGTGGCATTTCACATCCCGTGAAAATCTTCTGTATCAGTGCAAAAGCTTCATCTGCACCGTGTAGGGAATGGGCTTGCCCATTCCGTTTGCCAAACCTTGGTCGGTACTGAAATCTATATCGTAGGGGCGGGCATTGCCCGTCCGTTTTTTAACGGTTTCCTCCGCATCCTCCGGTCGTGCTGACGCAAAAGATGTATCAGCTCCGACTATGCGGGCGACCGATGGTCGCCCCTACGAGTTAAAATCGATTCCGACCAAAACCATGACAGCTCGCATCGCTGAAATTTGTTCTGATTTGGTGAAAAATCTTTGCCTGCACCCTTGCCTTCCCCTTTGAGGGGAAGGTGTCGCGCTTGCGCGGCGGATGAGGTGGAATTTAATCCGTGCGCTTTGCGCACACCTCAATTATTCACTATTCATTATTAATTTTATTTCACCGACCACGACATGGGGATGAAAGCTTCGCCGAATTTTTCCATGGCGTAGCCGTCGGTCATACCGGATATATAATCGCACACGGCGCGGGACACGCCCTCCCTGTCCGCTATAAGCTGCATCTCGTCCGGCATTTTCTCCGGATGGCCGGTATAGTAGTCAAAAAGTCCGCCGATGATACCGTCTACCTTGCTCTCCTCGCCCTTGGCGATGGGATTGGTGTACACGTCCGAGTACATGAATGCATGGAAGAAATCGACCGCCTCCTGCATATAGTCGCTCATTTTTATCACTCCGCCGCCGCTGTTTTCTATAAGGTCGAGCATGATGGAGTTTATCCTCTCGCTGTTGCGCTCGCCGCAGCGCGTGCGGATCATCTCCGGCACATCCTCCTCGCGCAGAATGCCGGCGCGGATCGTATCGTCAAGATCGTGGTTTATGTACGCAATGCGGTCGGACAGGCGCACGACGGTCGCCTCGGTCGTATCGTCCGGCGCGCCGTGCGTATGGTGCAGGATGCCCATGCGCGTTTCATAGCACAGATTGAGCCCTCTGCCGTCGCGCTCAAGTATATCGACAACGCGCAGCGACTGCTCATAGTGCTTGAAGCCCTTTTCATATATCCTGTCGAGCGCGCGCTCTCCCGCGTGGCCGAACGGCGTGTGCCCCAGGTCGTGGCCGAGCGCCGTCGCCTCGGTGAGATCCTCGTTGAGGTCGAGCGCTCTGGCTATCGTGCGTGCAAGGCGCGATACCTCCAGCGTGTGCGTGAGGCGCGTTCTGTAATGATCGCCCTCCGGCAGGAGGTAGACCTGCGTTTTGTGCTTGAGTCTGCGGAAGGCCTTGGAGTGAGTTATCCTGTCAACATCGCGCTGGAAGCAGGTGCGTATCTTGCACTCGTACTCCGGCTCTGCCCTGCCCTTAGAGTTCTCGGCTCTGACGCCGTACTCGCCGACGAGCGTCCGCTCGAGCATTTCGCGTTTTTCCCTCGGACACGCCATACCGTTACCTCCTATCAAAAAAGGCGTCAAATTTCTCTTCAATATCTTTATACGACGCAAATCCGTATTTCCCTTTATTTTTATCAAAAAATTTTTATTAGCGCACGGACGCAGCTGCGGATACGGTGATTGCAGGTGCCCGGTATCGGAATATTGGAGGAAACCGTGAAAAGGAAAACACCGCTGACGAGACTGATCTCATGAAGAGAGACCAGAGACGGCAAGATGCCGCCACACGTCGCGGTGCTTCTGAAAACAATATACGCAATTCTTCCGAAAATATCAACACTGCCCAATCTTCTATTTGACTCTCGCGGGCATGAGCTCCTCGCCGACTGCTTTGGCACTGCTCTGTCCGGCGCTGAGCTCGGTGACGCGAGCACAGAAGGCCTCGGCCTTCGCCTCGGGCAGCAGGAACGACATGCGCACGTCCGCGCCGTACTCAACATCGCTCACAGCGCCTTCGAGCGCCATGCACTCCGTTTTCATGCGCTCGAGCAGCGAATACGGGCAGGCCGTCTCGAGCTTCACCCAGCGGCGCACCGCGGCGATACCGGCCGCGTCCAGCGCATCCTTGGCGCTTTTGGTGTACGCACGCAGAAGTCCTCCCGTTCCGAGCAGCACGCCGCCGAAGTAGCGCGTCACGACACACACGACGTTCTCAACGCCCTCGCGCCGGAATACCTCAAGCATCGGCAGGCCCGCCGTGCCCTGCGGCTCGCCGTCGTCGGAATAGCGCACGGCGCCGCCACGGATGATGTAGCACCAGCAGTTGTGCCGTGCGTCGTAGTGCTTTTTCTTCATATCGTTTATAAATTCGCGCGCCGCGTCCTCGGTCCCGGCAAAGCGCACATGACCGAGAAAGCTCGACCGCTTTTCAACAAATTCCGCCTCTCCGCTTCCGGCAGGCACGAAGTACTCGCTCAATCCTCCCAGTCCTCCTTGGGCTCGGCGTAGCCGGGTATATACCTCTTTACCTTTCCGAAAACCTCCGGCGGCACGGTGACCTCGGCCTTGATGCAGTCGTCGAGATACTCAAGGCTTGTGACGGCGGCCTCGCGGTTTAAAAGATCCATAACGCCCGCATCGGAATACGGTATGCGCAGCGTGACACGGTGATTGCCGCGGTCGAGCAGCGCGGAAAGCCTCCCGACGAGCTCCTGCACGCCCTCGCCGCTTTTTGCCGACAGGCACACTACGTCCTCGCCGTGCGGCAGTATGCCGATGTAAGCGTCGCACTTGTTGAACACTCGGATGCAGGGCGTCTGCTCCGCGCCGAGCTGGCATATGAGCTCATCTACAACGCGTGCCTGCTCCTCCCAGTCGGGGTTTGAGATGTCTATTACATGCAGCAGCACGTCCGCGTAGCTGAGCTCCTCAAGCGTGGCCTTGAAGGCCTCGACGAGATGGTGCGGCAGCTTGCGGATAAAGCCGACGGTGTCGGATATCAGCACCTCCGTCACCTCGTCGATGCGCAGCTTGCGCGTCGTTGTGTCCAGCGTGTCGAAAAGGCGGTCGTTTGCCGGGATTCCGGCGTCGGTCAGGCAGTTTAAAAGCGTCGATTTTCCGGCGTTGGTGTAGCCGACCAGGGCGACGACGGGAATGTCGTTTTTCTCGCGCTTGCGGCGCTGCGTCGAGCGCACCTTTCGCACCGCGGCCAGCTCCTCCTCAAGCTTCTGTATCTTCCTGCGGATATGGCGGCGGTCGGTCTCAAGCTGCGTTTCGCCGGGGCCGCGTGTGCCGATAGGCGACGAGCCTCCGGACGCCGTCTGGCGCACAAGGTGCGTCCACATACCGGTCAGACGCGGCAGCAGGTATTTGTACTGCGCAAGCTCGACCTGAAGCTGACCCTCGCGTGTCTGTGCGCGCTGGGCGAATATATCGAGAATAAGCCCCGAGCGGTCGAGCACCTTAACGCCGAGCTCCTCGCCCAAAACGCGCATCTGCGACGGCGAAAGCTCATTGTCAAACACTGCAAGATCGCAGTCGTTCATATCTATAAACGCCTTGAGCTCGGCGACCTTGCCGTCTCCGATGAAGCTGCGCGGATCCGGCGTCGGGCGGTTTTGTATCATCATGCCGATCGCCTCGCCGCCGGCCGTCTCGACCAGTGCGGCAAGCTCCTGCATCGAAATCTCGCTCGAGCGCTCCGACGGCTCCATTGAAGCCGCCGCAAGTCCGGCCAGCACCGCACGCTCGATTTTTATATCATTGTTTTCCATGACATCCTGTCCTTATTTTTTGTTTTACATTGCGTCAGCTGACAAGGGCATACGCGCTTGCGGACCGGCCTGGAACGCCGTCTGCTGCGTTATCGTCCTTGACATACGCCGGTATGCCTGTGTCCTCTGCCTTGCAGACGACGCCCCAGACCGGTCGGCAAGTCTTTCAGAGTTTTTCACGGAGGATAAACGGCGGCTGGCAAGGCAGCCGAGGAAGATGGGCTGTCGCCCATCGACGAGAATAACGATGCCAGGCGTTGTTTTGACCCGCGAAAAACCGTGTATGCCCTTGTCAACTGACGCTTATATTATACCAAATCGCCGTCCGCTTGTCACGAAAATATAAAAAGCTTCCGCACGAAAGGCACGGAAGCTTCCATTACATTGCCGCGGTATCCGTGGCAGATCCTAAGATCGGACGCCGCAGCGCGCAGTTATTTATTTAATGTGCGGTACAGAAGCGTTACGACCTCCGCTCTCGTGCAGGCTGCGTCGGGAGAAAACGTCGTATCGCTCGTGCCCTTTGTTATGCCTCGTTCCGTTGCCCAGACCACCGCGTCGCGGCAGAAAGCGTTCGGCGCGACGTCGAAGAAGCGGATGCCGGAGCTCACCGTGGGCGAGCCCGCCGCACGGTAAAGGAAGGTAACTATCTGTGCGCGTGTGCACGTTGCGTAGGGCGAGAAGCTTGAGCCGCCCGTTCCCTTTGTTATGCCGCGCTCGACCGCCCAGCGGACGGCCTCATAAAAGCTGTCGGAGGGGCTCACGTCGGAAAAGCTTGCGGCAGTCGCCGCCGTCGGGCATCCGCAGGCGCGCCAGAGGAAGGTGACTATCTGGAATCTCGTGCAGACGTCGCCGGGCGAGAATGTGGACGCGCCGGTGCCCTTGGTGATGTTGTTCTTAACCGCCCACATAACGGCATCATAATAAAACGTACCGGGGATGACATCATCAAAGCTCTTTGCCTCCACGGACCTGGAACCGGACTCCTGTGCATCGCACACGGAGCATTTCCCTCCGAAGAATTTGTGCCCCGTGGCGGCCGTGGCCTTGCCCTGCTC
>URAL01000040.1 GCA_900545805.1 uncultured Eubacteriales bacterium
TCTAATTTTAAACGGAGGGCAAACGGCGAGTGGTGATAAGGTTAAACTATTCCATTGCTTGTAGCACAGGCTGCTATTAAAGACGAGCAGTAATAAAACGCCCGCGCAAGCAGCGTAGACAAAACAACTGATATAAATACGGTCACACAGTCCGTTCGGATTGTGTGACCGTTATTTTTTGCCTATTTTTGATCAGAGCACTCGTCATAGCCCCTGCTTTCGCAAGAAAGCAGGGGCTTCATTCTGCTTAGCCTCACGGAGCCGGTTCAGGTTTTCCAGCACGAACGGACTGTTTGCGCAGATGCGTCCCAGCGTCGGACATCCATCCATCTGTCCGCAGTCGGCGCAGGTATCCAGCCCCTTTTCCCGAACGCAGTTATGTACTAGGCAGAGTTTGTCGCAGAACGGCGTTTTCGCGCCGTCAATCCGACAGCCGGTGCAGTTTATCATTTCCGGTGTGATCGGCACGCCGTTGAGCTTTGTCCACAGGACGGCGGTTTTCTCACGCAGGGTATTATCGTTGGTAATCGTTGCGATTCTGGCATCGCACTTTTCGCAATCCAGCCCGCAGCAGCCAATCAGTTGATTTGTGTATTTCATAGTTGCCTCCATAAACTCCGAATTTGTCCGTTTCAAATCAAAGAGAAGATTTTCATTTTGCGTTCCTCCTCGGAAATGCGTCATAACTTTACTACGTTGTTCTTTCGCTTTGGCATGGGCAATTCCTCGTACATCGCCTCAAACAGCTCTGTAAGAAACTCTTTGCTGTCAACCTCATCCACCAGCAGCATTTCTTTCGCCCCTCATACGGGAGCTCACAAATTGCCGCAGGCATAAGTTCCAGCGCGGATCTTGTTTTCTTTACAAGCAACCGATCATCATAGATCCCGCCGACGATTTTAGCGCGGTAATAGAGGATAAATTCTCCCATCATAGGACGGTAAGAAATATCGTCCAGATCGGATAGCTGTTCTAAAATGAAATGAAGATAATCTTTACCGGATGCCATTCGTTTCCCTCCTGTTTAACAAAGCTGTCCCGGCAGCTTCTGCTTTTCTTTCGCTGGAAAAGTGGCTTCAAACCGTTCAAACGCTTCCGGATTTTTCTCGCAGACAAAATAGCCCTCCGGGTCCTTGTAGGTGCCGGAAATACCGTCCAAAAAGCCGGGTGTCAGCTCGCGGATTAAGAAGTAGTCCGCCTCCGGGTCGTCGGCATAGCGCACTCCCTTTGTTTTGGCAGGCACAAAACCGGACTTTCCATAAAAATCAATGTTGCCGGTGATGGCAAGTGCTCCTGCACCCGTTTCCTTAGCTTTTTCCATGGAATAGTCGAGCAGTTTCTTTCCGTAGCCCTGCCGCTTGTATGCGGGCGCAATGCCGATGGGGCCGAAGGTCATGATCGGCACCTTCCGTCCATCGTCGCAGTCGATTTCCGATCGCACATAGATGATCTGCCCGATCAGCTCACCGTCCAGCTCCATGACGAAGTCCAGCTCCGGCACGAAAGCCGGGTCATCCCGGTAGCAGTGCAGCACATAGTGCTCCATGCAGCCTGGGCGATAGACATTCCAGAAGGCCTCGCGGGTCAGGTTTTCAACATTGCGATAGTCGCCTTTCGTTTCCAGACGAATGGTAATCTTCTTTTCTGACATGGTGTTTCTCCTTATTATGATTTTTGCTTCTGACAAAACAGGTGAATGCCCAGCGCCGCATTGAAGCCTGTTGCGGCAAACACGCTGAAACGCTCGACCACGCCGAAATATTCGGCTGAAGCAGCAGCGTCCCCAATCTGTCCGGCAAGCTGCGGCGCGGCTCCCTGCGGTACACTGAGGCCGTGGAGCTGGCCGATGTGCTGGGGCTATGATTTAGTCTGGCAGAAGCGCCGGGAGGTGAGGTAATATCGCAGGACCTGCTTACGGCTATTTCCGTGTATCAAGCAGAGATCAGAACGAGGACAGGCAGCTTGTGGCTATGCGGAATAAAGTATATCGATAGCTAATATGACTCGCTTTTGTCTCAAGATAACATAAAATAATTAACGATAAACATTAAAAATCTCTTGACAAAGCATATGTATCGGTATATACTGCAAACATAACGATAAACGTTAAATAATTTATGTTTTGCGTAGGAGGCATTCTTATGAATTCTAAAACTCTTTCAAACTTCCACAAGTTCGGTAAAGTGGGCAAGATCACAATGACCGTCTTAATGGTCATAGCAATCTTAGCGGCTGCAGCGAGCTGTGTAGCTACAATTTATGTGTCTGCGCTTCCAAAGGATGCGCTAACAGTTCGTGTTACCAATCATGCCGAATTCAGGATCAACGAAAAGAATTTCGATTCCCTGTGGGACCTTCTTGCAGATGGTTTTTCTTATGCGGGGGACGCAAGCCCCGAGGCAATGCTGAGCGGGGGAAATGATAAGATCATTCCTCCTGAAGATCAGGATTTCAATATGGAACTCTCATTTTTCAACCAGTCATTTTCTTCCGCCAAAATTCATTCCGAAGAAAACACAAAGGTGATTGAAGCCACGTCATCGCCTGCTGAGTACCGTTCGGCGAATTTGGTGTCAGTCTTTATCTTCGCGACTTTGTTTGCTGCTTCTGCTGCCTCAGCTCTGTTTATGCTGAAAAGACTGTTTGCGGTGCTTGCAAAGTGTGAATCTCCGTTCTGCGAAGAACTTGTGAAAAAGATGAAAGCATTCGGTTTTTCTCTTCTTCCCGTTGCGCTGTTTGCCACTATTGGTGAAACGCTGTCTACCGCTTTCCTGTCTGCCGGAAGAGACACCGGGATCAGCATTCAGTGGGGCGTCTTAATTGCTTTCGCCGTAACAATGTGTTTGGTGACTGTATTCAAGTACGGGATTCAGCTCCAAAAAGAATCGGATGAAACGCTGTAAGGGGGCGGACAATGGGACATATTGTTTTAAGGCTGGACCGCGTAATGGCGGACCGGAAAATGAGCCTGAATGAGTTGTCGGAGAAAGTCGGCGTTGCAAATGTGAACCTTTCCAAGATGAAGAACGGGCATATCAGCGCCATCCGGTTTTCTACATTGGCTGCGATATGTGACGTGCTGCAATGTCAGCCGGGTGACATATTGGAATACAGCCTTGAAGAATAAAATGAACGTGGATGAAGCAATGCTCCCCACCGGGCATGACGGTCAGATCAGCATGGTACCGCTTGGCAAATGCCGATACCGTTTCAATGGATGTCAGGTTGTCATGCTCACCGTACAGAATGCAGGTGGGGACATTCCAGATAATCGGGTGCTTGCGCACATAGCAAAGATACTCCCAGGACAGCGTTTCTCCGAAATCTGTGGCGATTTCCCGTTTCTCGGCAAAAACTTGTTCGGTCACATTCGACCATTGCATCATATTGCAAATCAAGTTCTCCATATCCACGATCGGAGAGATGAAATAAGCCCGGTCAACCAGCGTTTCATCCAGCGAGGACAGCGCAAAGAAAGCCCCGATGCTGTTGGCTATCAAAGTGAGATGCTTGCATTGCTTTTCTTCTATTGTTTCTTTCATATGGATGTTCCTGACTTTCCGTAGCCGGATTCGATCTTGGCAATAAAGCGGTCAATATGTGTGCGAAGCTGTGGGGCAATACTTTCTTTTTCGTTTGCACCGTCGTAAACACTGTAAAGTAAGAACATCGGGCCGTAAAATTCCAGTGCCAACTGCATGGCGGCCTCATCGGAATCCGTCAGCTTTCGGAAGATCGCCGCCATATACTCGGTCGGGCCGGTCGCCAGATAATCGTGATAAAGCTGCGCCAGCTTTGGATCGCGGTATTGCTCCAGTGTCAGCATCTTCCGAAAGTTGGAAGAAAAATGTTCCTTTGTCCAATGGTCAAACTGTGCCATGCTGTATGTGCGGATCTTTTCGATCGGTGTTTGCAGATAAGCCTCCGCAAAGCCATCCGGCTCCGATTCCGGCATTTCATATTCTTCGGCGCGCTCATAATCCATTTTGTTCATCCGTTCCACAATGCTGTTAAGTATCTCCTGCTTGCTCGTATAGTGCTTATACAAGGCACCCTTGGTGATCCCCAGCTCCATGGCAATGTCGCTCATAGAAGTTCCCAAATATCCGCTCTGTGCAAAAAGTTCAAGCGCGGTTTCCAAAATGCGCTCTTTGGTATCTCCGGCCATAATATCACTCCCAAATTTGTAGTAACCGTTCGGTCACTACAATTATAGCAACCGAGCGGTTACCTGTCAAGGGGCTTTTGAAAATTTTTATGAAATTAGGGCTTGAGAAAATCATTGTCGAGCTTGCTTTGCTCCGCATTTAATAAAGCAGCTTTGAGCTTACCAAGAAACTCACCATCCGTTTTTTCGCAAAAAGATATACCAAACAGTTCCGCCTTTCTTGAAAGTCGATCAAGATCATAAGCGGACATAAGCATAAACGGAGCAATAAAAAGTTGACGCAGCAGCGTAGGCAAAACAACTGATATAAATACGGTCACACAGTCTCCTTGGATTGTGTGACCGTTATTCTTTGCAAAAAAACACCGAAAAACAAGCCCGTTCCGAAATACCGGCTTGCTGAGGATAAGGCTGCGATCATAATACCTCATGCACATCAAGGTTGGATCAAAGCGGGACGCACTTGCCCTTTTACACAGAAAAGGGGTCAGTCCGGTTACAAAATTGTTCATTAAGCCTCTTTTCAAATGAAGGTGCATTTGGTATAATTCAATAGATAAAGACAATGGGTGAGACCCCGAATAAATACAGAGAGGACGATTTAAAATGATTTCCCACGGCAAAGAGATCAAGGTATTCTCCGGCAACTCCAATCCCAAGCTCGCAAATCAGATATGCAACCAGCTTTTCAAGAACCTCGGCGACTGCACCTGTGCGCACTTCGCTGACGGCGAGTGCTCGATATCCGTCCACGAGCCCGTTCGCGGCGCCGATGTTTTCATCGTTCAGTCTACCAGCAAGCCCGTTAACGATAACCTCATGGAGATGCTCGTCATGATAGACGCGATGCGCAGAGCATCCGCAGGCAGAATAACCGCTGTTATCCCGTATTTCGGCTACGCCCGCCAGGACCGTAAGGCAAAAAGCCGCGATCCCATCTCCGCAAAGCTCGTTGCAAACCTCATTACCGCTGCGGGCGCCGACCGCGTACTTACCATGGATCTCCACGCTGCTCAGATACAGGGCTTCTTTGATATTCCCGTTGACAATCTTTTCGGTGCTCCTCTCTTTGCAAAGCATTACATCGACGTTTTCGGCAAGGATAATGACGATATAATGGTCGTATCCCCTGACGTCGGCAGCACCGCGCGTGCGCGCAACTTCTCCATGAAGCTCGGCTGCAACATGGCCATTGTCGATAAGCGGCGCGAGAAGGCAAATCAGTCCGAGGTCATGAACATCATCGGCAATGTCGAGGGCAAGACCTGCATCCTGCTCGACGATATGGTAGATACCGCAGGTTCTCTCGTGGGCGCGGCACAGGCCATTGCCGAGATAGGCGGCGCCAAGGAGGTTTTTGCCTGCGCAAGCCACGGCGTGCTCTCCGGCCCTGCGATCGAGCGCATTGACAACAGCTGCATCAAGGAGCTGCTGCTGCTCGACACGATCCCGTATCCCGAGAATGCACAGCCCTGCGAGAAGATAAAGTACATGTCCGTAGCTCCGGTATTTGCCGAGGCTATCCAGCGCGTTTACGAGGAGATATCCATCTCCAATCTGTTTGAGTAAAAATGTTTTTCTCCAAAGGCGGGGCGGAGTGGATCGTCGCGTTCCTCGGAAACCCCGGACTTAAATACAACGGAACAAGGCATAACGCCGGCTTCATGGCGGCCGACGCAATGGAAAAAAAGCTGGGCGTGAGAATAAACAAAATGCGCTTTAAAGCACTTACGCAGACGGTCGATATCGGTTCGCACAAGGTGCTGCTAATGAAGCCGCAGACCTATATGAACCTGTCCGGCGACGCGATAGCTCAGGCGGCAAAGTTTTATAAGGTGCCGCCGGAGCGCGTCATAGTCGTGTCCGACGAAACGGCACTGCCGATAGGCAAGCTTCGCATACGCCGCGGCGGCTCCGCCGGAGGGCACAACGGGCTCAAGAGCATCATAGCCCGGCTCGGAACGGATCAGTTTCCGCGCATCCGTCTGGGCGTCGGCGCTCCGCCGCACCCGGACTATGACATGGCCGACTGGGTGCTTGCCGCCTTCAAGGGGCAGGACGCAGCCGACATGGAGGCTGTTGCCGAAAAAGCGGCCTGCGCCGTCGCGTGCTATATCACAGAGGGCGCGGATAAGGCGATGAATAAATTCAACACAAGGGGTTAAATCGACAGGCGTTCAAATCCTGTCAGCTTAGTCTATCCCCTATGCAATGACGGCAGGGGGCTCGGGCGCTTTGCCGTCATTATTCAATTATAAACGGTCAGAAAGGACGGACGACATGAAGAAAAGCTGCATAGCAATGCTCCTTGCCGGAGGTCAGGGCTCAAGGCTTTACGCCCTCACTCAGGACGTGGCAAAGCCCAACATGCCCTTCGGCGGAAAATACCGCATAATCGACTTCCCTCTGTCAAACTGTGCAAACTCCGGTATAGATACGGTCGGCGTACTCACGCAGTACCGTCCGCTGCAGCTCAACAGCTACATAGGCGGCGGACAGCCCTGGGATCTCGACTCTACAGACGGCGGCGTATTTATACTTCCGCCGTATCAGACGGCGGGGGAGACGGGCTCGTGGTTCTCCGGCACTGCAAACGCAATTTATCAGAATATCGGCTTTATGGAGATGTATGATCCCGATAACGTGCTCATCCTTTCGGGCGACCATATCTATAAGATGGACTACTCAAGGATGCTGCGCGAGCACATCGAAAAGGATGCCGCCTGCACGATAGCCGTTTTGCAGGTATCCATGGAGGAGGCCACGCGCTTCGGCATCATGAACCTCGGCGCCGACGGCTATGTTGAGCAGTTCGAGGAAAAGCCCAGGCAGCCCAAGAGTGATCTTGCGTCAATGGGCATATACATATTTAACTGGAAAAAGCTCCGCAAGTACCTGATCGAGGACGAGAACGATCCCGACTCAAGCAAGGACTTCGGTAAAAATATAATCCCAAACATGCTTCACGCCGGCGAAAAGCTCTGGCCTTACCGCTTCGACGGCTACTGGCGCGACGTCGGCACGATAACGAGCCTGTGGGACGCGAACATGGATATGCTGTCGACAACGCTCATAAACCTCTATGATCCGAGCTGGCCGATACGCTCGAGAAGCGTAGCGCAGCCGCCGCATTATGTCGGCCCGGACGCCACGGTCGTTCATTCGATCGTTACCGAGGGCTGCGAGATCGAGGGGCATGTTGAAAACTCCGTTCTCTCATCGTCGGCAGTTGTCGAAAAAGGAGCGAGGGTACTCTATTCGGTGCTCATGCCCGGCGCAAAGGTCGAGGCCGGCGCAACGGTGGAATACGCCATCATCGGAGAGCAGACCGTAATACACAGCGGCGCGCACGTCGGCGCGGCTCCTGACGGCAGTGAGAGCTGGGGAGTTGCGACCTGCGGCCCGAGGCTCAGCATAAGAGAAAACGCCTGCGTTAAGCCGGGTGCAATGATATATAAGAGCGAGGAGGTCTGAAAATGAGCGATTTTCACGGAATAATCTTTGCTTACGGCGCAGTTCCCGAATTAGGTGAGCTCGTGCGCCGCCGCACCGCATCCTCACTTCCGTTCTGCGGAAGATACAGACTGATAGACTTTCCCCTGTCGTCGCTCATGAACGCCGGAATACACGACGTCGGCGTCATCATGCGCCGCGACTATCAGTCACTTTTAGACCATCTGGCCAGCGGCAAGGACTGGGATATGGGCCGCAGGATAGGCGGACTGCGCATGCTGCCGCCCTTCGGCCTGCCTGAGTACCATCAGGGCAATTATAACGGTACGATCGAAGCATTAAACGCCGTGTCTACCTATATAAATGACATCAGCGCGAAATACATAGTCATGATGCACGGCAATACGGCCGCCAATATCGATCTGCGCGAGGCGATACGCGGGCATCTTGACTCCGGCGCCGAGATAACCGCGATCTGCACCGACACCGTGCTCGATTATAAGCATCATCGCTACATCGTCGATGCCGACGGCTTTGCGCGGCGCATGATATTCAATCAGATCGCCGACGGAGAGGGCGCGGCATCGCTTGAAGCGTATATAATATCCAAGCAGCTTCTGCTTGACATGATGAAGGCCTGCGCCGCGGCAAACCGGTATCACTTCCACCGTGACGCGATAGCCGACTACCTCGCAGACGGCGGAAAGATAAACGTATATTTCCACCGCGGCTACGGCAAGCGCATCATGAGCACCGAAGCGTTTTTCAATGCAAATATGGATATGCTTTCATCGGCAAACCGAGCCGAGCTCTTCCCGACAGACCGTCCCGTTCGCACGAAAACGCACGAGGATGTCAGCACATATTATGCCGAGGGCTCGAGCGCACATAACAGCCTCGTTGCCGACGGCTGCATAATAGAGGGCAAGATAGAAAACTGCATCATCTCCTCCGATGTGCGCATACACAAGGGCGCCAAGCTCTCCGGCTGCGTCATCATGCGCGGAACGGAGCTCGGCGAGGGCGTTATCATGAAAAACGTCATTGCCGATAAGCAGTCGAGCGTATCGCCCTTCCAAACCATCATTGGCAGCGAGAAGCTGCCGGTAGTGCTCCCGAAGGGCACCAAAATCTAAGGAGTTAAGCTAAACTATGTTCACAAGCCAGATTTCACGCGACGAGGTGCGCAGCGCAATAGAGGATAAGCTCTGCGCGCACTTTGCCGTGACAGCAAAAACCGCGACCGACGATCAGGTGTTTCAGGCAAGCGCCATCGTCATCCGCGAAATAATGAGCAGACTGCTCGCCGTTGAAGAGGCAAGATGCCCCGACCGCGAGGTGCACTATCTGTCCATGGAATTCCTCATGGGTCGCAGCCTCATGAAAAACGCATTCAACCTCGGCATAGCCGACGCACTCACCGGAGCGCTGACCGATCTCGGCCGCGATGCCTCGGATATATTCGAGGCGGAAAACGACGCCGGTCTCGGCAACGGCGGCCTCGGCAGACTGGCCGCCTGCTATATGGATTCGCTGGCCACGCTCGGTATCCCGGCGACGGGCTACTCGCTGTGCTACGAGCTGGGCATCTTCCGTCAGAAGATCGTTGACGGCAAGCAGACCGAGGTCGCCGACGACTGGCGCAGCGCGGCCGAAAGCTGGCTGGTTGCGCATAACGACGAGGCCGTCGAGGTGCGCTTCGGCGGAACGATCTCCCCGCGCTGGGACAGCTTCGGGAGATACCACGCCGAGCACACCGGATACCAGACCGTGACCGCCGTTCCGCGTGACATGCTCATCGCAGGCTACGGCGGCAACGAGGTCAATATCCTCCGCCTGTGGGACGCAAGGAGCACAAGCGCACTGGATATGTACCTCTTCTCCGAGGGTGAGTATGTAAAAAGCCTCGAGCAGCGCACGATGAGCGAGGTCATAACAAAGGTGCTGTATCCTGCCGACGATCACATCGAGGGCAAGACCCTGCGCCTTAAGCAGCAGTATTTCTTTCTCTCGGCAACCGCACAGTCTATCATAAAGACACATATGCGGCGCTTTAACGACATAAGAAGCTTTTCAAAGCACCACGCGATACAGATAAACGATACGCACCCGGCGCTCGTTATCCCCGAGCTCATGCGCATCATGATGGATGAGTACGGCCTCGGCTGGGACGAGGCATGGCAGCAGGTAAGCGAATCGGTAGCGTATACCAACCATACCGTCATGAGCGAGGCGCTCGAAAAATGGCCGCAGGATCTCGTGCAGACGCTCCTGCCGCGTGTTTGGGAGATATTGTGCGAGATTAACCGCCGCTGGTGCGAGTACCTCGTATCCAAATTCGGCAGCAGCGAAAAGGTCGGCAAAAACCTCATCATCCGCGACGGACAGGTGCACATGGCAAACCTCTGCCTTGCGGCCTGCTATAAGATAAACGGCGTTTCCGGTCTGCATGGTGAGATACTGAAAAAAGACCTCTTTAAGGATATCTGCGGGCTTCGCCCGGAGAGATTCACCTACGTCACAAACGGCATCGACCACCGCCGCTGGCTTGCTCAGGCAAATCCGCGCCTGCACGGGCTTGTCAGCGAGCTTCTGGAGGGCGATGAGTATCTCACCGAGCCCGAAAAGCTCATCGGACTTCTGGATTTTGCCGGCAGAAGCGAGGTGCAGCACCGCGTAAACGAGATAAAAAGACTCAATAAGTACGATTTTGCAAAGTTTTTAGCTAAAAACGACGGCTTTGCCCTCGATCCCGACGCGATACTCGATGTTCAGGTTAAGCGCCTGCATGAGTATAAGCGCCAGCTTATGTGCGCGATGCTCATAACGCGCCTGCAAATGCGGATACACGAGGATCCCAACGCCGACTTCACGCCGCGAAGCTTTGTGTTCGGCGCAAAGGCCGCCGCGGGCTACTACACCGCAAAGCGTATCATCGAGCTTATCTGCTCGCTGGCAGACGATATAGGCCGCGATCCGCTGTGCAAGGGGAAGCTCCAGGTCTGCTTCATGGAAAACTACCGCGTATCGGCAGCCGAAGCACTCATGCCGGCGGCGCAGGTGTCCGAGCAGATATCCACAGCCGGCAAGGAGGCCTCCGGTACGGGCAACATGAAGCTCATGCTCAACGGAGCCGTTACCATAGGTACGCTAGACGGCGCAAACGTCGAGATGTATGAGCGTCTCGGCGATAAGAACATGTTCCTGTTCGGTCTGAAGGCCGATGAGGTCACCGCACTAAAGGCATCCGGCTACGATCCGCAGCGCTATGCGCGCGAGGACGCCGAACTCGGCGCGGTGCTTGACAGGATAAGCCGCGGCTTTGCCGATGGCAAGAGCTACTCGGATCTTGTATCCGGCCTTTTGTATAACGGCGACCCGTATATGCTCTGCGCCGACTACCGCGATTACGTAAGTACTCACGACAAAATGTACTCGGTCATATCCGACCCGACAGAGCGTGCACGACTGTCAATCACAAATACTGCCGAGGCCGGCATATTTGCCGCCGATCGCGCGATAAAAGAGTATGCGGAGGGCATATGGGGAATAAGACTGTAGTAGTTATCGGCGCCGTAAACATGGATATATGCGGCCGGCCTGACAAAGCGCCGCGCATGAAGGATTCAAACCCCGGAACGGTCAGCTTCAGCCCCGGCGGCGTGGGCAGGAACATTGCGCACAATCTGTGTCTGCTGGATATTGACGTTAAGTTCATCGCCGCCATCGGCGACGATGTTTACGGCGACAGCGTGTATGAAAGCTGTGTAAAGCTCGGCATGGATATGCACTTAAGCCGCCGTATGAGCGGAGGCAGGACCTCAAGCTATCTCTACGTCACCGACGAAAACGGCGATATGCTCGTCGGCGTAAGCGATACGGACATATCCGCGAGCATTACGCCCGAGTATCTCAAGGCGCATATAAAGGAGATAAACGCGGCCGATGCCGTCGTCATCGACGCAAATCTCACGCGTGAGACCGTTGCATGGATAGCCGAAAATGTTACCGCGCCCCTGTACGCCGACCCCGTGTCCGCCGCCAAGGCAGAGCGTCTCAGACCGGCTCTGAGTAAGCTCACCGCCTTCAAGCCCAACGAGTTTGAGGCAAAGAGCATGACGAATGAAACGACCTCGCTGTTCGCGGCGGAGGCTCTGCTGCGCGAGGGCGTGAAGAAGGTCTTCGTCTCCCTCGGCAGCGACGGTATCGTCGCGGCGGAGGGCAGCGAGATAATAAAGCTTCCCTGCGAAACGACCGAGATCGTAAACTGCACAGGCTGCGGCGACGCGGCAACGGCTGCGATAATCTGGGCCGGTGTCAACGGTCTCGGCATAGTCGAAAGCGCGTCGGCCGCAATGAAGGCCGCCGCCATGTGCGCCGCCTGTTCCGAAACCATAAACTCCGAGCTCTGCCCGGAGCTTATAAGCTGAAAAAAATCTGCACTGTACCGGTGCAGATTTTTTATGTAAACCACACGATACGGCAGACTTTGCAAGACAAACAGTGTAAGCTCTATATACCACATACTACGGTGTATAGGAGGTACACTTATGCAAGCGACAAAGCTGCGCCCCGGAACGCGGCGGGGCGGCGTGATCTGGCTGCCGGTGGACGAGCTTGAGCCCAGCCCCGTGCAGCCGCGAAAAAACTTTCCCGACGGAGAGCTTCAGGAGCTCTCCGAGAGCATAGCCCAGTACGGCATTTTAAATCCCCTGACTGTGAGACTGCGCGACAGCAGGTATGAGCTCGTCGCAGGCGAGCGGCGGCTGAGAGCCGCACGCCTTGCCGGACTGTACGACGTGCCGTGCATCCTGCTCGACGTGAGCCTTGAGGACGCGAGCCTCATCGCGCTCGTCGAGAATTTGCAGCGGCGCGATCTTGATTTCATTGAGGAGGCAAATGGCTTAAGCCAGCTGATAAAGCTTTTCGGCATGAGTCAGGAGGAGGCGGCGCGCAGAATAGGCAAATCGCAGTCCGCGGTGGCAAACAAGCTGCGGCTTTTGAAGCTGCCCGAGGATGTGCTCGAATCGCTGCGCGATAACGGCCTTGCAGAGCGTCACGGCCGCGCTCTGCTGCGCCTGACGGACGAGAATGCTCAGCGTATGGCGCTGGAATATATGATAGAGCATGATCTGAATGTTGCCGCTGCCGATGCGTATATCGAGTCGCTTCTGCGTACACCTGAGGAGAAGCCCGACCCGAAGCGGACGTTTATCATGAAGGATGTGCGCGTTTTCGTAAACACCATCCTGCACGGGCTCAATCTCATGAAGCAGGGAGGCATTGCTGCCGGAATGAAGCGTGAGGAAACTGACAATGAACTGATACTTACCATATCTATCCCGAAAAATAAAGACTAATAGGACATACATATACCACCGTAGAATGATAACGGTGGTATTTTAAATGTCGGAGGCGCTGAAATGATAAGCTATTTTTCCGAACTGAGATACAAAGAGGTCATCGACGTACACACCGGCAGACGCCTCGGCTATGTGTGCGACGCGGAGCTTGACGAAGCCGAGGGGCGGCTCATTTCGCTCATAACGCCGGGGAAAGCAAAATTTTTCGGGCTTTTCGGCAGGGAGGACGACTATATCCTGCCGTGGAAATGCATCGTTCGCATCGGCGGAGACATCATACTTGTCGAGACCGCGGACGATCAGCCGCGCCGGCGCAGAAAAAAAGAAAAATTTTTTGACAAAATGGCAAAAAACTATTGAAAACCCGATGAAATTTTGATATTATATCAAGGCATTTCGCACGGGCACGGACTTTTCCGCATGTGACTACGGTTTGTGGGAAGGGAAGATGTGCTCGGAGGAAAAAACAAATCAGGAGGAAAAAACAAATGTCAGTAGTATCAATGAAGCAGCTGCTGGAAGCCGGTGTCCACTTCGGTCACCAGACCCGCCGCTGGAACCCCAAGATGGCCGAGTACATCTACATGGAGCGTAACGGCATCTACATCATCGATCTCCAGAAGACCGTCAAAAAGCTCGAAGAGGCTTACAACTTCGTTCGCGACGTTGCGGCAAACGGTCAGAGCATCCTGTTCGTCGGCACCAAGAAGCAGGCGGCGGAGGCAGTCAAGGAAGAGGCTTCCCGCGTAGGTATGTACTATGTCAACGCACGTTGGCTCGGCGGCATGCTCACCAACTTCAAGACCATGCGCACCCGTATCGACCGTCTTGCTCAGCTCAAGAAGATGCAGGAGGACGGCACCTTTGATATGCTTCCCAAGAAGGAAGTCATGAAGCACATGGGCGAGATGGAGAAGCTCGAGAAGTACCTTGGCGGCGTCAAGGAAATGAAGAAGCTCCCCGGCGCAATGTTCGTCGTTGACCCCCGCAAGGAGCACAACGCTATCGCAGAGGCCCGCAAGCTGCACATTCCCATCGTCGCAATAGTCGACACCAACTGCGACCCCGATGAGGTCGATTACGTTATCCCCGCAAACGATGACGCTATCCGCGCCATTCGCCTGATCGCTTCCACCATGGCAAACGCCGTTCAGGAAGGCCGTCAGGGCGCCGACGCTGAGGTCGAGGAGACCATGGCAGAGGCAGAAGCCGAAAAGGTAGACGAGGAATAATATATAAAGGCAGCTCCAAACAATTGCGCCTGCGATTCCTGCCGGATCTGTTGAGCCGTAAATGCGTTATTCTTTCTCGAAATACACAAAGTATTCCATCGAAAGAAAGCCTTTTTACAACTCAAAATCTCTCGGCAGGCACTCTTGGCAAATTGCTTGGAACAGCCTATGAAGGTCGCTTAACTATAAAAAGCAATAAGGGAGCATACCCTGCTCCCTTTCTTAAATACTGTAGGAGGAAAAAGTAATGGCATTTACAGCACAGGACGTAAAAACTCTCCGTGAGATGACCGGCGTTGGCATGATGGACTGCAAGAAGGCACTGTCCGAGTGCGACGGCGATATGGACAAGGCCGTTGAGTATCTTCGTGAGAAGGGTCTTGCAAAGGCAGCAAAGAAGGCCGGCCGCATCGCTGCGGAAGGCATGGCATATGCATCCGTCTGCCCCGAGTGCGGGGTCGGCGCAGTTGTTGAAGTAAACTGCGAGACCGACTTCTGCGCAAAGAGCGATCTGTTCGTTTCTTTCGTTAAGGATATCTGCAAGGTCGTCCTGAAGGACAACCCCGCAGACGTTGACGCACTTATGCAGTGCAAGTACCCCGGCAGCGAGCTGACCGTAGCCGAGACCATGCCCGAGAAGGTCATGTCCATCGGTGAGAATCTCCAGATCCGTCGTTTCGCACGCTTCGGCGAGAACACCTCCGTCGCTTACGTTCACGCAGGCGGCAAGATCGGCGTTCTCGTAAACCTTGCGGTAGAGGGCGGCATCGACGCTACCGAGGTCGGCAAGAACATCGCAATGCAGATCGCAGCTCTCAATCCCCGCTTCTGGGATAAGACTCAGGTCACCGAGGATGTCCTCGCAGAGGAGAAAAAGGTTGCACTCGCGCTTATGGACAATGACCCGAAGATGGCCTCCAAGCCCGCACAGGTCAAGGAAAAGATCGTCATGGGCAAGCTGAACAAGTACTATGAGGAAAACTGCCTTATGCAGATGGAGTTCGTTCGCGGCGACCTGTTCCAGGGCAGCGTTGAGAAGTACATTGCAGACGCGGCAAAGAAGCTCGGCGGCAGCATTAAGTTTGTCGACGCGGTTCGTTTCCAGACCGGCGAGGGCATCGAGAAGAAGGAAGAGGACTTCGCGGCAGAGGTCGCAGCCCAGATGAACATGGGCAAGAAGTAATTCCTGAATTTGATAAATCAAGATCCGGCAGAGGAAACTCTGCCGGATTTTTTGTGCTTATAGTGCCGTTACTCCGGCTTTGCGGGGGGCTCACCGTCGGGCTTTTGACCGCCGGGCTCACCGGATGGAGGCTGCATATCGCCCATATTTCCGCCGGGCCGGGCACCGGGCTGCGTACCGCCGGAGATGTTTATGACAAAATCATAGTTTCCGAGGTCAGAGTTTGCAGCGTTCATACAGTCATCGGAGGAGAGGATCGTGATATCGCCGGAGAGGACATTGAGCTCGGATGCTTCTATTGTAAGATGCGTGCCGTCTATCTAATATTCTGAGCTTTCGCCGGTGGCGGTGATCGCGCTGTCTGTGAAGGTGAAAGCTGCGTCGGCGGAATAGTTTTTGAAGCGGAATTGAAATGAAAAAAACACATATCTTTTTTCTACATAATTTTTGTTCGATCGCAGAGAATAAGGATTGCACAACAAAAATACGGAGGACCAAAGATATGAAAGCAACAGGGATAGTCAGGCGCATCGACGATCTCGGCAGGGTCGTTATCCCCAAGGAGATACGACGCACAATGCGTATCCGAGAGGGCGACCCGCTGGAGATATTCACAGACCGCGACGGCGAGGTAATATTCAAAAAGTATTCGCCTATAGGCGAGCTGAGCGACTTTGCGGCTCAAATATGTGACAGCCTGCATCGATCAACCGATGCAGTGGCTGCCGTGTGCGATCGCGACAGCGTTATTGCTGTCTCCGGTGCGTCAAAGCGCGACTTTCTTGAAAAACGCGTATCGCCCTCGCTTGAGCGAATCATGGAATCGCGCGGCAGCGTGAGATACGACGGCGGCGAGCCCATACACGTCATTGACGGAGACGAACGTTATTACGTTTCGGTCGCGGCGCCGATCATCAGCGAAGGTGACATACTCGGTTGCGTGATATTCGTAAACACGTCGCCTACCGCAGGCAGTGACATCGAGTTCAAGCTCGCGCAGACCGTGGCATCGTTCCTCGGCAAACAGATGGAGAGCTGAAAAAAAGCAGCCGCTTGGCTGCTTTTTTCTTTGGCATTATCAGACCTTTGCCAGGAAGCACTCCTGACTTTCAACCTCGGAATACAGGATGGCGCCGCTCTC
>URAL01000041.1 GCA_900545805.1 uncultured Eubacteriales bacterium
AAACGTCCGGATCGCTCTTTGAAAGATACGTCGCCGAAGCCGCTTGAAGCCTTCTAAAAAAATATTTTAGTTTTTTCTGCTTTTACTCTTGACTTTTGCGAAATTTGAACTCTTAAAATATGCAAATAATTTCGCATGCTAATTCGCTTTCGGCCGTTTGCCGCCGTTTTTTCGAGCGCTTTTGCAATATGTGTACCCTATTTTGCAATTTTCATCTACATGTAGTTGCAAAATTGCGGAGAGCATTTTTCCTGCTGCTTTGCGCGGATTATATGTTTTCGTCATTTTGCCCTGTTTTGAGGTGCGTTTCTTGTGGCTTTTTTACATGACTTTTGCAGAAAAGTCTTGCATATTGCCGGGGCGCATGTTATATTGTTCTCATCTCAAAAACATATGTTTTTGCAGGAAAGACACATAAAGGCGGTACAGATATGAAAATTGCACTTTTGGGCTGCGGAGTAGTCGGCGGCGGAGTTCTTGAGATCGCGGAAAAGCGCTCGGATATGTCGGTAAAGTACGTTCTTGTAAGACGTGACAAGCCCGAGCTCGGCGACAAGGCCGTTAAGGATATAAACGTTATATTAAATGATAAAGAGGTCGACACCGTGGTCGAGGTCATGGGCGGCCTGTCGCCGGCGTTTGAATACGTCGCGGCGGCGATGAGAGCCGGAAAAAACGTTGTGACGGCAAATAAGCACCTTGTTGCACATTATTATAAGGAGCTTGTTTCACTCGCTTCCGAGAAGGGCGTCGCATTCCGCTGCACTCCGGCGGTCGGCGGCGGCATCCCATGGCTCGTCAATCTCGAAAGAGTCAAGAGGCTCGACAGTGTGCAGTCGTTCTGCGGCATCATGAACGGAACTACGAACTTCATCCTTGACGCGATGCACACAAACGGCGCTGACTTTTCCGAGGTGCTCGCCGAGGCGCAGAGGCTCGGCTACGCCGAGGCCGATCCGTCGGCGGACATCGACGGACTGGATATACAGCGCAAGGCAGTCATTTCCGCAAACGTCGCGTTTGATGCCTGCCTTTCGGAGGAGGATGTGCCCGTATTCGGCATCCGCAGCATCTCATCCTGCGACATCGCCGCTGCTGAGAGCCGCGAGCGTATCTGCAAGATGCTCGCCTTCGGCGAAAAAAGCGCGTCGGGCGCAGTCAGCTGCTATGTCGAGCCATGCTTTGTGCCGGCGGGCGAGCTTGAGGCCGCGGTATCGACAAACCGAAACGTCATATCCTTTGTCACCGAGCTCACCGGCAGGGAGAGCTTTTACGGTCAGGGCGCCGGCAGATACCCCACCGCGTACAACGCCGTGGCCGACTGCTCGGATATACTCGGCGGCGTAAAGGAGTTTTACACCTCGCTCGTGCGCGATGTGCCGGTCGATAACAGCGCCGTCTCGCACAGATACTATGTGCGCTTTTCCGGCAGCGACGATTTTCTCGCCTCGGTCGAGAGCGAAAAGTGCGGCGAGGGGATCATAACCATGCCCGTTCCCGTCGCAAAAATGCACGAATGGGCAGCAAAGGCAAAGGAGGCTGACCCCGGAGTATTCATAGCCGGGCTCATATAATATAATGTTGAAGGTAGCAAAATTCGGCGGCTCGTCCATGGCCGACGCCGGACAGTTCAGAAAAGTAAAGTCGATCATCGAATCGGATCCGGCGCGCAAGGTCATCGTCGTTTCCGCCGCGGGCAAGAGATATAGGGACGATCACAAGCTGACCGATCTTCTGTATCTCTGTCATGCGCACAAAAAGTACGGCGTCAGCTGCGATCCGGTGTTCGACATGATCGCAGGGCGCTATCGCGAGATCTGCGCGGAGCTTGAGCTCAAGGTCGATATCGACGCAAAGCTTTCCGCTCTGCGCGAGGAGATAGAGGCCGGTATATCAAAGGATAAGCTCGTCTCGCGCGGCGAATATTTCTCGGCGCTTTTAATGGCCGATTACCTCGGCTATGATTTTCTTGACGCGGAGGCGTGGCTGCACTTTTCCTTTGACGGAACGATCGACAAGGAGCGCTCCTATGAGGATCTCGAGCGGCTCGCAGCAGGGCGCAGAGTAGTTATCCCCGGCTTTTACGGCAGTATGCCAGACGGCAGCATACGCGTGCTCTCACGCGGCGGAAGCGATGTTACGGGCGCTCTTGCGGCTGCGGCGCTGGACGCGGACGTGTACGAAAACTGGACGGACGTATCGGGCATACTCATGGCCGATCCGCGCATCGTCGATAATCCCGACGCCATCGAGCGCATAACCTATAACGAGCTGCGCGAGCTGAGCTATATGGGCGCGCAGGTGCTGCACGAGGGCGCGGTGTTCCCCGTGCGCGAGAAGAACATTCCGCTGAATATCCGCAACACCAACGCCCCCGACCACCCCGGAACGCTCATCATGGAGCGCTTTCCCGACGAGGAGATAAGCGACCGCTTCATAACGGGTATCGCAGGGCGCAAGAATTTTTCGATCATCACAGTGTCCAAGTCCGGGATGAGCTCGCAGATGGGCTCGCTGCGTCAGATGCTCGAGGTTTTTGAAAAGCACGGCGTTTGCGTTGAGTACACTCCCTCCGGCATTGACAGCGTGTCCTTCGTAGTCTCGGCCGACAAGGCGAAGGATCGCATCTATTCCATCGTCGGCGAAATCCGCGACACGCTTACCCCCGACAACATTCAGATAACCGGCGGGGTGTCCGTCGTGGCGGCGGTCGGCCGCCATATGGCCTTCAAGCCCGGCACCTCGGGGCGCATCTTCGCCGCACTCGGCAGGGCCGGCATCAACATCCGCATGATATCTCAGGGCCCGGACGAGCTGAACATAATCGTCGGAGTAAATAACGATGATTTTGAAAGCTGCGTGCGCGTACTATATAATAGCTTTGTAAAATAAGGAGAACAGGATCATGAAAAAATACAATGTTGGCATTCTCGGCGCAACGGGCGCCGTCGGACAGGAAATGATGAAGATACTCGCAGAGCACAGCTTCCCCGTAGGCGAGCTCAGACTGCTCGCGAGCCGTAATTCCGCCGGCAGGGAGATAAACGGCCACGTCGTCGTCGAGGCGTGCAGAGAAAACTTTGAGGGGCTGGACATCATTCTCGGTGCGGCCGAGAATGACATTGCCGAGCGCTTCGTCGAGGATATCAAGGCCTCCGGCGCCGTGTTTATCGACAACTCCAGCGCGTTCCGTCTTTGCCCCGACGTGCCCCTCGTCGTGCCGGAGATAAACCCCGGGGACGTGAAAAAGCACAAGGGCGTCATCGCAAACCCCAACTGCACCACCGTCATATCCTGCACGGCCGTCAACGCTCTCAACGCCGTTTCGCCCATCGAGAGCATGGTAGTTTCGTCCTATCAGGCGGTGTCCGGCGCCGGCGCGGCAGGCCCGAAGGAGCTCTTCGGAGAGGTCGAGGCCATCGCCAAGGGTGAAAGCTTCGAGCCCAAGGTCTTTGCGTATCAGATAGCCTATAACGTAATTCCGCAGATAGGCGGCGAGCAGTTTGCCGGCTACACCTCAGAGGAGATGAAGCTCCAGAACGAGGGACGCCGAATAATGCACCTGCCCGAGCTCAAGGTCAGCTGCACCTGTGTGCGCGTTCCCGTCGTGCGCAGCCACAGCGTCTCCATCTGCCTGAAAACGAAAGAGAAAATTTCCGTTGAGCGTGCGCGCGAGGTCATCGCCGCGGCGCCCGGCGTAAAGCTCGTAGATGATCTTGGCGCACTTGAGTACCCCATGCCGCTGGATACGCAGAACCAGGATCTCGTTTTCGTCGGCCGCATCCGCGAGGATCTCACCGATGAGCGCGGCCTGAACCTCTGGTGCTGCGGCGACCAGGTACGCAAGGGTGCCGCCACCAACGCCGTCCAGATCGCAGAGCTTTTAACGGCGCTTTAAGTCACCTGCGGGTACGCTTATTGCGCTTGCCCGGTATCAACCGAAGCCTCCGTTCATCCGAACGGGGGTTTCAGCCTGTCGAGAAACCCGGCTGTGCGTCAGGCGGCAAAAGAGCTTCTTCCGTATTAAGAACAGAAAAAGGCCGAAATCGCCGAAAGCCCTGAAATATCAAGGCTTAGAGGCTTTTGAAGGGATAAATAAGCAATGACAAAAATCTTATTCGTCTGCCACGGCAATATCTGCCGCAGCCCGATGGCGGAATATTTCATGAAAGAGCTCGTGCGGCGCGAGGGATTGGAGGACAGGTTCGAGATAGCCTCGGCGGCGACGAGCTGTGAGGAGATAGGCAACGACGTGTATCCGCCTGCCCGGAAAAAGCTTTCCGAGCACGGGGTGCCCTGTCCGAAGCGCACGGCGCGCAGGCTCACGGGGACGGACTTCGGCGAGTACGACCTCATCATCGGCATGGACAGCGAGAATCTGCACAACATGCACCGTATATGCGCCGGCGGGGACAGCTCTAAGATACACCTTCTCATGGATTTCACCGACCGCCCCGGCGATGTTGCCGACCCGTGGTATACCCGCGATTTTGAGGCAACATGGCGCGATGTTTACGACGGCTGCCGCGCTCTGCTCGAAAAGCTCAGATAACAAAACCGGCGCGTCTCGGACGTGCCGGTTTGTCTGCATAATACGACATCAGCGCGTCAAAAAAGCCATTGGCTTTTTTGCACGCTTCAAATACGCCACATTTTTTGTGAAGCTTACGCTTCACGAAAAATCTCGCTTCGCTCGTCAAAAAGTCCTTACGGACGTTTTTGATGGCTATAATCCAACTTGAGGCGGGCCTTTTCTCGCTGCGGCTCGGTCACGGCGCGGCTCTGACATGCCACCGGCATGTCATTCACTCCCGCGCCGCCGCTTCGCTACCCCTCAAACTCCCCCGCTGCGCGGTTGTATTTACTCAGCAGCATAGGTTTTTTGACAGTCTCACGACATATGTTTTGTTGACAAAAGGGGGCTTCGATATATATAATAAATAAGATTGTACAGCCTTATCACAAAGGAGGAGTGCTGCGTGGCCCCGGGCGGAAAACACCTTAAACAGCAAGCGTATAAAATGCGCGGCAGCGGCGCTCACCTTTCGGAAAAGGACAGGAAAAAGGCTGCTCGCCGCCGCTCGGTGCGCATGGCGCGGCGCGGCAGACTCAGGCGCGGCGCACCGCAGATGATAGTCATGCTGCTTTTGTGCATCGTCATGATATCGCCCCTGCGCAGCTGCATAATAAGCGACTCGGACTATGTCGGCTATGCCGCTGCGCGCGAGACAGCGCTCTCCGATGCCGGTATAACTCAGGAAAAGGCCAAGGATCTGTCGGTGGAGATGATAAAAATAGACGACACCGTGTGCTACAAGGTGCAGTTTACGGGCTCTGTCACCGATTACAGATATATAATTGATGCAAGCTCCGGTCTCATAATCGGGCAGAAGTTCTACAGGACAGAGGGATAAGAAGCCTTAAAATACAAAAACAGGGCATGGTATATATGCTCTGTTTTCATTTATACGCAATAAATCAATATGTATAATAGCAAATTAATTGCCGTCTGAATCGGCCTGCATGCAACATAAAGCACAAAAAACATAGTAACAAAGGGACATATTGTGGTTGCAAGTTGTGAAAAAATGTGTTATACTTAGCCTGCTATTGTGTAGAAGCACGTCAACATGCGGCGTGACACTGTTTTGTAAACGTTCGACACTGCTGTTTTACCGGCGGCGTCTACCGTGATAAATTAGTCAATCATATTTAAAGGAAGGAAGAACCATATGATGAACGAAAAGTACGCACCACTATTTACTCCGTTCAAGATCGGCAATGTCGAGATTAAAAACCGCATTGTCCAGTGTTCCATGGGCGGCACCTCTCTGTTTGGCTGGCTTGAGCCCTGCCATTTCGACAAAGAGGCAGCTTATTTCCTGCTCCAGAGAGCACAGAAGGGCGTTGGCCTTGTTCTCCCCGGCATGCAGTGTGTCCGTGATACCATGGGCCGCCGCTGGCTGTACCAGAACAAGAGAATGTTCAAGCAGCTCAAAGAGTACATGGTAGAGTACCACAAGACCGGCTCCAAGCTGTTCATCCAGCTGGCAGCAGGCTTCGGCCGCTCTATGGCAGTTACCCCCTGGATGGTCGTCCTGAACAAGAATCCCATCCTCAACAAGATCGCTTCCCCCATCGTCGACGTAAGCTACAGCTGCGCTTCCGCATCTGCAACTCCTAACCGCTGGCAGGAGGATATGCTCTCCCGCCCCATGACCGTCAAGGAGATCCGCGAGATGGTCGAGGCATTCGGCAAGACCGCAAAGATGCTGCGCGACGCAGGCGTCGACGGCGTTGAGATCCACGCTGTTCACGAAGGCTATCTGCTTGACCAGTTCACCATGGAGAACTGGAACTGGCGTGAAGACGAGTACGGCGGCTCCTTCGAGAACCGTTTCCGCTTCCCCGTCGAGATCGTTCAGTGCATCAAGAGATACGCCGGTGAAGACTTCCCCGTATCCCTGCGTTACTCCGTCAAGTCCTACACCAAGGGCTGGGGTAAGGGCGCTGTTCCCGGCGAGAAGTTCGAGGAGTGGGGCCGTGACATGCCCGAATCCGAGAAGGCTATCAAGTACCTCGGCGACATGGGCTACGACTTCTTCAACTGCGATAACGGTACTTACGACGCCTGGTACTGGGCACATCCGCCTCAGTACATGCCCGACAACTGCAACCTCGCAGACGTTGAGCACATAAAGAAGTTCACCGACAAGCCCGTAGCATGCGCAGGCCGTATGCTGCCCGAGACCGCTGCGGAGGAGATCGCCGCCGGCCGTCTCGACGCTGTTGCAATCGCACGTCAGAACCTCGTTGACCCCGATTGGATCATCAAGATCCAGGAAGGCCGCGAGGACGAGATCAAGCCCTGCATCCGCTGCCACAACGGCTGCTTCAACTTTGCTAAGTACAAGGGCACCGCAAACATTCAGGGCCTTGAGGACTCCCTGCACCTCGGTCGCTGCGCACTTACTCCTCCGACCATGCAGCACAACCGCTACAAGATCGTTCCCACCAAGAACCCCAAGAAGGTTGCCATCATCGGCGCCGGTATCGGCGGCGTAGAGGCAGGCCTGGTTCTGCTCCAGCGCGGCCACAAGCCCGTCGTCTTCGAGAAGACCGACCGCATCGGCGGCCTGTTCCTCACTGCTTCCGCAATGAGCTTCAAGGAGAACGACAAGGCTCTCATCAAGTGGTATGAGAATGAAGTTAAGAAGGCCGGTCTCGACATTCGCTTCAACACCGAGATCAACGACCTGGGCATCCTCCGCGGCTATGACGAGATCATCGTTGCAACCGGCGCGGTTCCCAGAAAGATGCTGATCCCCGGCTTCGAGAAGTGCCTTACCTTCACTCAGCTGCTGCGTGAGAAGTACCCCGTAGGCGACAAAGTCGTGTTCTTCGGCGGCGGCCAGTCCGCTTGCGAGGCTGCATACGAGATGGTTCTCCAGGGCAAGCACCCTGTCATCGTCGAGTACGCAAAGGACCTCGTTCCCGCACAGAACGTCTGCCTGTCCAACGCTTCCTTCCTGCGTGATGTTCTCGAGTATCACAAGGTTCCCACCTACCTTGAGCATACCATCCGCGAGATCAAGGACAAGACCGTCGTTATCGCTTCCAAGGACGGCAAGAACGTATTTGAGGTCGAGTACGACAACATCGTAAACGGCATCGGCTTCGTTCCCGCACCTGTCGGCGGCAAGGGCAAGAACATCCACCGCGTCGGCGACTGTGTCACCATCGGCAACCTGCGTACCGCTATCTGGCGCGCATGGGACGTCTGCATGAAGATATAGTCCCCTGCCCACGGTAAATACAAAGCATAAAGAAATCCGGTACGGAATTTTCCGTACCGGATTTTTTCGTCTGATAGCATAAAAAAGAAAACCTACGGCTCTGTGAACCGTAGGTTTTTTGGTGGACGATACAAGACTCGAACTTGTGACCTCCCGCACGTCAAGCGGATGCGCTACCAGCTGCGCCAATCGTCCGTTTTTCATCGGCAACGGTTATTCTACCTGATGCCGATGAATTTGTCAACAGTTTTTTTCAGTTTCTCACATAAACCGTGCATTGGGCGGTTTTTCCATAGCACGAGAGGGTAACCTTCATTGTGCCGGCGCTCACGCCCGTTACGGTGCATGTGCCGTTTTCGTTGACTGTCACGGTCGCAATGCTCGGATCGGACGAGGACCATTCATACTCGCCGGCGACAGTCATGGGGAAGTGCGAGCCCGTGAGAGTTATCGACTGTCCGACCTGGAACGCAAACTCTGTGCAGGGGCTCGCGTAGGGACTGCTCATCGTGACCGAGGTTATCTCCGGTGTGGGCGTAGGAGTCGGCGTCGGTGTGGGCGTAGGAGTCGGTGCGGCGGAGACGTCCGCGGGCGGCGTCGGCATTACGGGAGCATTGGGATTGTCCGCGTTATCGAGACTCACCGTTATCATGACTATGAGTGCCGCTATGATGGCGACAATGAGTATCGCGCCGAAGATAAACTGCCATTTGCGATTATCGCCCGCTCTTTTGTTTGCGGCGGTGCCTTTGACGGCGCTGGGCGTTGTGCCGGGAGCGCGGCGGCTGTTCTGGACTCTGCGGGTGCTGCACTTCGGGCAGCGGCGGCGCATCGCGGAATACTTCTCTCCGCAGCGGCGGCAGGTCACCTGAGGGATAAGACCCATATATGCTCCTCCTTAATTACTTTATTATCTAATCAATAATACAGCATTCTGCGTTTTTCGTCAAGTGCAGTAGGCGAAGGCATATCATGGAGGCTATGCGGAAAGGTCTTGCGCCGCTCATCTGCTTTGCTTATAATAAAATAAAAAAACCGGTCGGAGCGACCGGAAGCAAAGGAGAACGGCTATGAAAACCATTGGCTTGATAGGCGGGATGAGCTGGGAGAGCACGGCGTATTATTATAAGCTGATAAACGAAGATATCCGCAGCAGGCTCGGCGGTCTTCATTCCGCGAAAATTATAATCTACAGCGTTGAATTTGCCGAGATCGAGAAATATCAGTCTGCCGGCCGATGGGAAAAGTGCGGAGACATTTTAAGCCGCGCCGCCGGAAGTCTTGAAGCTGCCGGAGCTGATTTCATCCTGCTCGGCACGAACACGCTGCACAGGATAGCGCCTCAGCTTGAATCGGCGGTCGGCATTCCGTTCGTGCATATCGCGGATGCCGCGGCACGCGAAATCGAAAACAGCCTCATTGGGAAGGTCGGGCTTTTGGGGACGAAATACACGCTGACGGAGGACTTCTTTAAGCAGCGGCTGATCGATCGGGGAATAGAGGTGCTCATACCCGGCGATGAGGACGTCGAGGCCGTGAACGATATAATTTTTCGTGAGCTGTGCGTTGGCGAGATCAGAGCCGAATCGCGCAAAAGGCTGCGCGGCGTTATCGACAGGCTGGCGGGCCGCGGCGCCGGGGGCGTGATCCTCGGCTGCACCGAGCTCGGCCTTATTATACAGCCGGAGGATTCTCCCGTTCCGATCTTTGACACGACCGTCATCCACGCAAGGCGCGCTGTGGAGCTTGCGCTGGAGAGCTAACATTCCCCCGCCGTCCGGCGGCGGATATAGTCGGCAACGTCGTCGGCCGCTATGCCGAGGGCATAGGCAAGCTCGCCGTGCAGCATGCGCTCGGCGGTCTTGAGATACTGCGCGTCGATGTTGTGGAAGTGCTTTTTCTGATCCTTGAGCGCCTCACGGCGGCGATAGAGCATACCGACAAGCTGCATGAGCTGCTTACGGTCGCCGCTTTTGACTATATCATCGCACGCACTCTTGCGCTCTGCGTCGCTGACTATCCACTCAAGCGGCTCGCGCACGGCCTCGTCGATAAGCGCGTCGGCCTCCTTCTCCGTCAGCACCGGGCGCAGCTTGCCCATGAGCTTTTCGTTTGCCGTCGGCACATAAACGGTGCTGCCCGGATCGTCGACAGGGCTCAGAACGTAGTATTCGCCCTTTGTTTTGCCGAGCTTGAGTATGCTTATCTCTCTTACCGTGCATACTCCCTGAGTTCCGTATACGACCGTTTGACCTACCGCCAGCATTTCTTACCTCCAAAAAAATCGCGCCGCACCGGGCGGCGTTCAAAAAGCAAAGCTTTTCTTTCATTAGCTTTTCTTTCATTAATAATTAATATATCACAAATTTAAAATTGTTGCAAGGAAGAAAAAAATAGTATATAATGTGCATTTGTCAATAGTCAAAAATTCAGAAAACCAAGATCGGAGTGTCTTTTATGAAACGCACCAGGATAGCTCAGATATTTGCCGACGCCGAGAGCTTCGGCGGCAGGGAGATAACCGTCTGCGGCTGGGCACGCACCATCCGCGACATGAAAAATTTCGGATTTATAGAGCTCAACGACGGCTCGTGCTTCAAGAGCCTTCAGGTCGTGCTCGAGCGGGACAAGCTGTCCAACTACGATGAGCTTGCGCATCAGAACGTCGGCGCCGCGTTCATCGCAAGAGGCGAGCTTGTGCTCACGCCCGAGGCAAAGCAGCCGTTTGAGCTCAAGGCGGCCGAGGTGCTTGTGGAGGGCGCCTCCACCCCCGACTATCCGCTTCAGAAAAAGCGCCACAGCGTCGAGTTTCTGCGCACGATCCAGCACCTGAGACCGCGCACAAATCTCTTCTCGGCGACCTTCCGCGTCCGCAGCGTCGCGGCACAGGCGGTGCATGAATTTTTCCGAGATAACGGCTTTGTATATGTCCACACGCCGATCATAACCGGCTCCGACTGCGAGGGCGCGGGCGAGATGTTCCGCGTAACGACGCTCGATCTCAACAACCTCCCCCTGCGCGAGGACGGCAAGGTCGACGACAGCAAGGATTTCTTCGGCAAGGTCACGAGCCTGACCGTCTCCGGCCAGCTCAACGCCGAAAATTTTGCCATGGCCTTCGGTGATGTATATACCTTCGGCCCGACCTTCCGCGCCGAGGTGTCCTACACTCAGCGCCACGCTGCCGAGTTCTGGATGATAGAGCCTGAGATGGCCTTTGCCGATCTCTACGACTACATGGACAACGCCGAGGCGATGGTCAAGTACGTCATAAACACCGTCATCGAGCGCTGCCCGCAGGAAATGCAGTTTTTCAACTCGTTCGTCGATAAGGGCCTGCTTGAGCGTCTTGAGAACGTTGTTTCCAACGACTTCGGCCGTATAAGCTACACCGAGGCCGTCGATATTCTGCAAAAAAGCGGCGAGAGCTTCGACTTCCCCGTCGAGTGGGGCATCGACCTTCAGACCGAGCACGAGCGCTATCTGACCGAGAAGGTCTTCAAAAAGCCAATTTTCGTCACCGATTACCCCAAGGAGATCAAGGCGTTCTACATGCGCATGAACGACGACGGCAGAACCGTTGCGGCGGCCGACTGCCTTGTTCCGGGCGTCGGAGAGATCATCGGCGGCTCGCAGCGCGAGGAGCGGCTCGACGTTCTGCTTGCGCGCATGGAGCAGCTGGGCCTGAACCCCGACGACTACTGGTGGTATCTCGATCTGCGCCGCTACGGCTCCTGCCGCCACGCGGGGTACGGCATGGGCTTTGAGCGCCTTGTAATGTACCTCACCGGCGTATCCAACATCCGCGACGTTGAGCTGCACCCCCGCACCACCGGCAACGCAGATTTTTAATAGCGTCTTGGCGCTATTAAAAATACATTGATTGCGTCAGCCCGGTATCTAAACTTCCGACGAAACCGTAAAACTGCCGCCTCTCGGCGGTTCGGCGCAGATTTTGTGCCGCACTATCGGGATGCGAAACGTTATGGTTTATGCCAATGTTTCGATACCGGGCATCTGTAATATGCGTATTGGTACCGACTCAATGCGCCTACAAAAAAGACGTGGCCATTGGCCACGCCTTTTTCATAGGGAGTATAGTAAGAAGGAGAATTAACAGCTGCTTAGTGCTCGTTGTATTCGATCTTTGTGACCGAGACCACGAGTCCGGCTACGCCAGTCAGGGCGAGGACTGCGCACACTGCCGTCCAAACGGCGGCATCATGGGCTGCCGCATCCAGGTCTGCGCGATACGATGCGCTTGCGGCGCTGCATATCTCGCCGTAGGTCGCGCCGTAGGCGGCAGTGCCGTTATTGAGCAGATATGCGACGTTGCGGTCGAGGACGGATGCGTCGGAGTTGAACTCCGCTACGGGCTTTAAAACCTCTGCCATACGGCCAAGCTCACTGTCATTGTCAGTACCGGCTCCCTGAGCGGACATGGGGTATACGGTGTTTGCAAGGCCCATGGAGGCCGCGAGCTCGCCGGCAGCGTCGGCATGCTTTATGAAATTTGCGTCGGCCGAAACTCTCTCGACCTTCTGAGCCTCAATATTTGTGAAGCCGGCTGCCGCGAGGAGCAGAACAAAAACCGAGAGAACAGCGGTGATAACATAAACGGTACGACTTGAAGATTTGGTTTTCATGATGCGATCCTTTCCGTCCCGCAGGGGACTTTCTTTTTATTGACCACATCATAGGACTGTTTTTTATGTAATTCAACATACAGAAGTGCCTGAAATGACAAGAAAATAGGCAAACGCATAAAACTGTGCAAGAATAATTGCATAAAAAAAGCCGACGGAAGGTTTTCCGTCAGCTCAGCGTGTAAAAAGCCGGTGATTTTTCATTTAAACAGATATGCGCTTGCCTCGACAGCGGGGAGCAGTGCAGCCGTGTCGGTAAGCTCGTTTATGCTCGATGCCGTCACCGGCTCGCAGTCGACGAGGGGGTTGACGCCGCCGTTAAAGGCGCCGCTTAAAACGCTCGGCTTATCCACGGGCAGTATTCTGCGCCCGTTCTCGCAGATGAAATACAGGCGGTAGTCCACATCGTGACCGCTCGTCGCGTGCAGGGCAAGCTGACCGAGCAGAGGGTACATCTGCTCGAACATCTCGGCCTGACTGACCTCGAGAAGCTTCACCTCGCCGGCCTCCTCCGGCCTGCGGCCTGTCCACTTCTTTATTATCCTCATTACGCTGTCTCCCGTGTTTTTCTTTGAGCGTACACCGATATGGTTAAACTGTCAATAATATATTTAAAAATTACTCATACCATTTACAGAGGTGATGGTATGAGAATTTATATTGCCCGGCGGGGCGACAGCCTGTATTCGATAGCGCGGGCAAACGGTGTGACGGTACGCACGCTTGCCGAATTAAATGAGCTTTCCGATCCCGCACGGCTGAGCGTCGGTCAGGCGATAGTCATTCCCGACATGTCGCGGCCGGTGAGCGAAACGGAGGTAAACGGCTACGCCTACCCCAACATAAGCGCCGAGCAGCTCGGTGCAGTCCTGCCGCAGCTGACGTATCTGTGTCCGTTTTCGTGGCAGATAGACGAAACGGGCGGGATAACGCCAGTAGACGACGAGGGCATGATAAGCGCCGCGTGGGAAAATGGCTGCGCGCCGCTCTTAACGCTCACTAATCTCGGCGTAAACGGCGGCTTTTCAAGCGGCATTGCCCACAGCATATTTACGGATGCGGCCGCGCAGGATACGTTGGTGCGCAACACGCTCTCCGTGCTCGAAAGCCGCGGATATTACGGCGTAAATCTCAACATCGAGTACGTTCAGCCCTATGACCGCGAGGGCTACAACGCCTTTTTAAAGCGCATGTCAGAAACGCTGCACTCAAGCGGCTACATGCTATCGAGCGCCGTCGCGCCGAAAAGCGCGGACGATCAGCACGGCGTGCTGTACACCGCGCACGATTACGCTTTCCACGGGCAGTACTGCGACAGGGTCGTCATCATGACCTACGAGTGGGGCTATACATACTCCGCGCCGCGCGCGATATCGCCGGTAAACGAGATGCGCAGGGTCATAGCCTACGCCGTGACGAAAATGCCGCCGTCAAAGATACTGCTGGGCTTTTCAAACTACGGCTACGACTGGACTCTCCCGTGGAAGCAGGGACAGGCGGCACGGGTGATATCCAACGCCGCGGCCGTGAATCTGGCAGCGTCCGTTTATGCGCAGATAAAGCTTGACGAGACCGCTCAGGCGCCGTTTTTTAACTACACGGACCCTGCCGGAGTCCGGCACGAGGTGTGGTTCGAGGACGCCCGCAGCGTCCGCGCCCGGCTTGCGCTCGTGCGTGAATACGGCCTTGCGGGGATAAGCATATGGACTGTGAACATGCGCAATCGCGCAGGCCTTTCGGTGCTCGAAAGCGAATTTTCGACGGAAAAGATAGTGTAAAACGCAAAAAACGACGGATACATTTCGTATCCGCCGCTTTGCGTATTTTAAATCATCCGAGGCGCTCGGAGATGACCTGCGCGACCTTCACGCCGGAGGCCGCCGCCTGGGCAAGGCCGCGGGTGATGCCCGCGCCGTCGCCGATGGCGAAGAAATTTGAAAACTTTGTTTCGAGCTCATCGGAGAGCTCAAGACGCGAGGAGTAGAACTTGACCTCCGCGCCGTACAGGAGCGTGTCGTAGTTAGCCGTGCCCGGAGCGATCTTGTCCAGAGCGTATATCATCTCAATTATATCGTCAAGCTGTCTCTTCGGCAGAGCAAGGCTCAGGTCGCCGGGAACGGCGGCAGTCAGCGTCGGGCGGGTGTACGACTGCGCAAGACGGTGCTCGTTCGTGCGAACGCCCTTGACAAGGTCACCGAAGCGCTGGACCAGAACACCGCCGGAGAGCATGTTGCTCAGCGATGCGATGTGCTTGCCGTAGCGATAGGGCTGATCAAAGGGCTCGGTGAAGCGGTTGGACACCAGAAGCGCGAAGTTCGTGTTCTCGCTGCGCAGAGCGGGATCGGAGTAGGAGTGGCCGTTGACGGTGTTTATGCCCTCGACATTTTCGGCGACGACATGGCCGTAGGGGTTCATGCAGAAGGTGCGCACCTTGTCGCCGTACTGCTTGGTGCGGTAGATGAGCTTGGATTCGTAGACAACGTCGGTGATGTGCTCAAAAACGGTCGCAGGAAGCTCGACGCGCACGCCGATGTCAACCTGATTGTTTATGAGCTTAACGCCTAATTTGCGGCACTGCTCGGAGAACCACTCCGCGCCGCTTCTGCCGGGCGCCGCGACAAGGTAGCGGCACTTTATATTTTCGCCCTGCCTGAGCGAAAGCGAGTAGCCCTCGCCGTCGCGGTCTATACCGCATACCTCGGTGCGGAAGCGGTATTCTATTACCTTGCACAGATCCTCGTACATATTCTGAAGGATGCGCAGGTTGTTTTCGGTGCCCAGATGCTTGACCTTTGCCTGAAGCAGGTGCAGGTCATATTTTAATGCCTCGCGCTCGAGAGCTCTCGCCTCTGGCGTATCGGTCGAAAAGGTCTTGTCGGTCGCTCCGTATTTCATGTTTACGGTATCGACGTAATTTATGAGGCTCATGACCTCATCGTCATCCATGAAATCGGTCAGCCAGCCGCCAAACTGGGTCGTGAAGTTATACTTGCCGTCGGAAAACGCGCCGGCGCCGCCGAAGCCGCACATCGTGTCGCACACGCTGCAATGGATGCATTCCTTGACCTTGCCCGCGACGATGGGGCAGTGTCTTGAATATATGTCTCCGCCCTGATCGAGCACACAGATCTTAAGCTCCGGATGACGGGCTATAAGCTCGTAGCCTGCGAAAATGCCGGCTGTGCCGCAGCCGATAATTGCAACATCGTATGAATTATTCATTATTATTGCCCCCGTATGTAGTGTAGGCCCAAATAAGCCCAAAGTATTATACGGATTTCCTGTGGCACAGTAATTAATAAATT
>URAL01000042.1 GCA_900545805.1 uncultured Eubacteriales bacterium
ATAATGCAGGAAAAACCGTAACGGTTTCTTCTGCATTTAATGATACTCTCAACATAAGAGTTCAAATTTCATTTTTGAGCTTGAAATGTCATTGTAAAGGGTGTATAATGTAAAAGTAATGAATTTTTAAAGATGACATTATTCAGAGCAAAAAAATTCACAAACAACAGGAGGAAAAATTTCATGAAAAGAATAATAGCTATGCTTCTGGCTGTTATGATGGTCTTTGCGCTGTGTGCCTGCGGCAACGGCGATAAGGACAAGGATTCCGACACAAAAGACGACGGCAAGGTCGATCTGACCTTCGCTACCGGCGGCGAGCAGGGCACCTACTACGCCTTCGGCACTGTTCTTGCACAGCAGGTCAGCGATAAGACCTCTACCAACGTCACCGCCGTCGTCAGCAAGGGCTCCCAGGCAAACGTTGAGGACCTTCAGGCAAACGGCGCACAGCTCGGCTTTGTGCAGTCGGACGTTATGAGCTATGCATATAACGGCGAGAAGCTTTTTGAAGGCAACAAGATCACCGACTTCTCCGTTGTCGCGGCTCTGTACATGGAGCAGGTCCAGATAGTGACCCTCGACTCGGGCATCAAGACCGTTGCAGACCTCAAGGGCAAGACCGTTTCCATCGGCGCAAAGGGCTCGGGCGTTTACTTCAACGCACTCGACATCCTCGGCGCATACGGCCTGACCGAGAATGACATCAAGGCCGAGTACCTCGACTTCGGCGACTCTGCCGACAGCCTTAAGGACGGAAAGATCGACGCTGCATTCATCGTCGCGGGCGCTCCCACTCCCGCCGTTCAGGACCTCGGCACCGGCAAGCAGGTCTACCTCGTCTCCCTTGACAAGGAGCACATTGACAATCTGATCGCTTCCAGCCCCTACTATAAGGAGTACACCATCGCAAAGGACGTTTACAACACTCCCGAGGACGTGACCACCGTCGCAGTCGCGGCAGTCGTCATCGCCCGCAACGACGTTTCCGAGGCTGCCGTATACAACTTCGTATCCGCCGTCTTCAACGACATCGACTCCATCAGCCACGCAAAGAAGTCCGAGCTGAACATCGACTTTGCAGCCTCCATCACCGACGTGCCGTATCATCCCGGCGCCGCAAAGTACTTCGCAGAGAAGGATATCACCGTAAAGACCGCCTGATAATTTTAACGGCAGCTTAACGGCAAACCATTGTATAATTAATGACTACGGCGCCTTGTGCGCCGTAGTCATTGCGCTAAAAAACACCCCCGATGCTTTGTTGAGCTCAGCGGCTCACAGGCTCAGCCGAGCTCAGCAAAGTGTCGGGCCGAAAGGATTGTTTTCATATGTCCCTGTTCAAGAAAAAGGACGCAGAAGCCCCGGCAGAGGAGATAAAAGCCGCAGAAACGGCAGCAGACGATACCGGCTATGAGACCGTGTCCGCCGCCGAGGTAGACGAGGTCATGAAGAAGTATGACCGCGAGTCGAACACCCGCATATGGACGGGCGCTCCGCAGATGGTCATACGCTGCATCATGGCGGTTTTCTCCGTATACTGCATCTACTCCACCCTGTGGAGCACGGCGTCGCTCGAGGTTCGTCTTATGATCTTCCTCGGCTGCGTTAATCTCATGGGCTTTTTGTACTACCCCATGAGCAAGCACCATGTCCGCGAAAACTACATACCGTGGTTTGACTGGATCATCATGGTCGTGGGCTCGGCCTGCTTCTTCTACTATGCGTTCAATTTTGATCCCATCATCGAGGTGCTCACCAGCGCGTCGAAGATGACCCCGACGTTTATCGTCATCGGCATTATCGGCATTCTCTCGCTCGTCGAGCTGTGCCGCAGATGCGTCGGCGTTCCCATTCTGTGCGTTGCCGGCGCCCTGGTCGTGTATGCGTTCTGGAGCATGCTCGGCAAGGGCATGGATATTCAGCACGTCCTCGGCCGCATGATCTACACCCTGTTTTACACCACCGGCGGCGTTATCGGCACGCCGATAAACGTATGCGCGAAGTTCATCGTCGTGTTCATCGTGTTCGGCGCGTTCCTTGAGCGCACCGGTATAGCGAAGTTCTTCATCGACCTTGCAAACAAGGCAGCCGGCGCCTCCTCCGGCGGTCCGGCGAAGGTCGCGGTCATTTCCTCGGCTCTGTGCGGCATGGTTTCCGGCTCCTCCGTCGGCAACACCGTCACCACCGGCTCGGTCACCATCCCCATGATGAAAAAGACCGGCTACAAGCCCGAGTTTGCCGGCGCCGTTGAGGCGGCAGCCTCCACCGGCGGCCAGATCATGCCGCCCATCATGGGCGCGGCCGCGTTCCTGATGGCAGAGTATGTCGGCGTTCCCTACGGCGAGATCGCGCTCAAGGCGATCCTCCCTGCGTTCCTGTACTTTGCGGGCATCTTCATCGCGGTTCACCTCGAAGCCAAGAAGCTCGGTCTCAAGGGCATCTCGCGCAGCGAAATGGTTCCCGGCAGGGAGCTCGCGGTCCAGAGCTATCTGCTCATCCCCATCGTTCTGCTGGTCGTTCTCGTCAGCCTGAACGTTTACACCATGCAGAAGGCGGCGGCCCTGTCCATCATCGCGGCGATCATCGTCGGCGTTATCAATAAGGACAGCCGTCTGACCCCGGCAAAGTTCCTTGAAGCTCTCGAGGCCGGCGGCAAGGGCACCATCACCGTTGCCGTTGCCTGCTCGATGGCCGGCGTCATCGCAGGCTGCATAACCGTCACCGGTCTTGCCTCCAAGCTCATCACCGCTATCGTCGCCCTCTCCGGCAACACCCTTATCATCGGTCTGTTCCTGACCATGATATGCTGCATCATCCTCGGCATGGGCGTTCCGACGACGGCCAACTACTGCATCATGGCGGCCACCTGCGCTCCGATCCTCGTAAAGCTCGGCGTTCCCATGGTCGCGGCGCACTTCTTCGTGTTCTACTTCGGCATCGTCGCCGATATCACCCCGCCTGTCGCACTTGCGGCCTACGCCGGCAGCGCGATAGCAAAGTCAAATCCGATGAAAACGGGCGTCAACGCAACAAAGCTCGCCATTGCCGCGTTCATCGTGCCATATGTCTTCGCCTACAGCCCCGAAATGCTGTTCATTGACGTCGGCAGCTGGCTCGATATCGTCACCATCTGCCTGAGCGCAATGCTCGGTATATACGGCGTCGCGGCCGGTCTCAACGGCTTTGTAAAGCGCAAGCTCAACTGGGTCTTCCGCATCCTGTTCATCATCGGCGGTCTTACCCTCATCATCCCCGGCTGGAAGACCGACCTCGTCGGCCTCATCCTCGTCGGCGGCCTGACCGCTTACGAGTTTATAAAGGCAAAGCAGGAGAAAAACGAAGCCTTTGCATGATTCTATACGTGCATTGAGGTGATTCCGATTGCAATTTTCGGGTGATTTCCGGCTTTCTTCAATGCAGATGGGCTGACGCCCATCAAAGAGAGGAATGTGAAAAGCTCCGAAAAGAGGCGCTGTCAGGCGGCAGAGTTCCAGCTCCCGTCAATATACTCGGCAGCATGGTTTTTTGACATTCTAAAACAGCTCCCCCGCGGGGGAGCTGTTTTAGCTTTCAGAGTCTTATAATTTTAAAAAAGCCTGACGCCGCGGCGTCAGGCTTTTTGTGAGACTGTCAAAAAACCTATGCTGCTGAGCAAATACAACCGCGCAGCGGGGGAGCTTGAGGGGGCAAGGCCCGCCTCAAGTTGGATTATAGCCATCAAAAACGTCCGTCAGGACTTTTTGACGAGCAAAGCGAGATTTTTCGTGAAGCGTAAGCTTCACAAAAAATGTGGCGTATTTAAAGCGTGCAAAAAAGCTAATGGCTTTTTTGACACGCTGGAAAAAAGCCTGACGCCGCAGCGTCAGGCTTTTTGTTTTCAAATCAGCTTCAGCACCCCGTCGCCGTATTCGGCGCAGGTCGCGCCGTCCTCCTGGCCGGTAATGACGAGCGGACAGGCGTCGAGCGCCGCCTCGAGCTTATCCGCCGCGGCCGTGCGGCCGATATGCCGAAGCAGCATTGCTTCCGCGCACAGTATGCTCCGGGGATTGGCATAGTCGCCCATGCCGCGCTCGATCATGCGCGGAGCCGAGCCGTGAACCGCCTCGAACATGGCGTAGCGGTCTCCGATATTGGCGCTGCCTGCCGTGCCAACGCCGCCCTGCAGCTGCGCGGCCTCGTCGGTGATGATGTCGCCGTACAGATTCGGCAGCAGCAGCACCTGAAACTGCCCGCGCACACGCTCGTTGACGAGATTGGCCGCCATGATGTCGATATAGTAATCATCGACGCTTATCTCCGGATAGCCGGCGGCCACCTCGTGGCAGATGGCGGTGAATTTGCCGTCGGTCTTTTTGAGGATGTTCGCCTTCGTGACAACGGTCACCCGTGTTTTGCCGCTGCGACGGGCGTAGTCGAATGCCGCACGGGCAATTCGGCGCGTGCCGGCGTCGGTCGTGACCTTGAAGTCCACGGCCATGCCGGGCAGCTCCACGCCGCGGCTGCCGAGGGCATACTCTCCCTCCGTGTTCTCGCGGAAGAACGTCCAGTCGATGCCCTCATCCGGAATGGTCACGGGGCGGACGTTTGCATAGAGGTCGAGTGCGCGGCGAAGCTTCACGTTCGCACTCTCCAGTCCGCCGCCCATGGGCGTCGTCGTAGGACCCTTGAGCAGCACATCGCAGGCCATGATTTCATCCAGCACATCATCCGGCACCGCCTGATTGCAGGCCAGCCGGTTTTCTATCGTGAGGCCGCGGATGCGCCGCAGGACGATGCTGCCGCGTGCGAGCTCGTCGGCAAGCAGCGCCTTGAGCACTCTCACCGCCTGCTCCGTTATAATGGGGCCGATGCCGTCGCCGTCAGCAAGGCCGATGGTGACGACCGCCTTTTTTGCATAGTCCGTGCGCCCGGTGCTTATGCCCGCAATGCGGGTCTGCTGCTCAATGAGCAGAGTGCGAAACGCCGCGCAGGCGCGCTCAATATCGTTCATAGTGCATGCTCCTTTGTGTAGCTGAGCAGACCGCCGGCGAGCAGGATGTCCTGCTGCCGCCCGGTGAGGCTGCACACGACGGGGCAGGAAAAGCCCCTTGTCGTGTCCGTAAGAGTCAATCTGCCGGCCGCCATGCCGGCTCGGATGCCGTCAATGCGAAGCTCGTCGCCCTGCTGCAGCATGTCGTAATCCTCCGGATTTTCAAAAGTCAGCGGCAGGATGCCGGCGTTTATGAGGTTTGCCGCATGGATGCGCGCAAAGCTCTTTGCCACGACGCAGCGGATACCGAGATACATCGGCACGAGCGCCGCGTGCTCACGCGACGAGCCCTGCCCGTAGTTGCTGCCGCCGACGATGATGCCGTCCCCGGCCGCCCTGGCACGCTCCGGGAAGCCCGGGTCGCAGACCGTGAAGCAGAATTCCGACAGCTTCGGGATGTTCGAGCGATACGGCAGTATCTTCGCCCCTGCGGGCATAATGTGGTCGGTCGTGATGTTGTCGCCCACCTTGAGCACGAGCCCGGCGGTGAGCGCATCGGCAAGCGGCCTGCTCTTCGGGAAGGGCCGGATATTCGGCCCGCGCAGCACCTGCACCGCGTCTGCCTCGTCCGCCGGGGCCGGCGGCAGCACGGCGCTGTCATCGATGCGGAAGCGCTCCGGCAGCGTAACGTCCGGCATGGGGCCGAGCGTCCGCGGATCGGTGATCGTGCCCGTGAGCGCGGCGGCAACGGCCGTCTCCGGAGACACGAGGTATACCTGCGCGTCCTTTGTGCCGCTGCGTCCGAGGAAATTGCGGTTGAACGTGCGCAGGCTCACGCCGCCGGAGTTGGGCGAGAAGCCCATGCCGATGCACGGGCCGCACGCGCACTCGAGCAGACGCGCACCGCTTGAGAGTATGTCCGTGAGCGCGCCGCAGTCTGCCAGCATGGTCAGTACCTGCTTCGAGCCCGGCGAGACGGACAGGCTCACGCCCGGAGCGACGGTCCTGCCCTTGAGCAGGGCCGCGACCTTCAGCATATCAAGCAGCGACGAATTCGTGCAGGAGCCGATGCAGACCTGATCGACCCTCGTGCCGGCAAGCGTTTCGACGGGCACGACATTGTCCGGACTGTGCGGACAGGCGATCATGGGCCTGAGCGTGCCGAGGTCAATGTCGATAACGCGGTCATACTGCGCATCCGGGTCGCTCTCGAGAGGAATGAAATCCTCCTCGCGCCCCTCGGCGGCAAGAAATGCGCGCGTCACGTCGTCCGACGGAAAGACGGAGGTCGTCGCACCGAGCTCGGTGCCCATATTCGTGATCGTGGCACGCTCGGGCACGGACAGCGCCGCGATGCCGGGGCCGCCCCACTCGATGATCGCGCCGACGCCGCCCTTGACCGACAGGATGCGCAGCAGCTCAAGGCTTATGTCCTTGGCCGTGACATAGGGCCGCAGCGTGCCGGTGAGGTTGATCTTGAACATCCTCGGCATGGTGATATAGTACGCGCCGCCGCCCATGGCGACCGCGACGTCCATGCCGCCGGCACCGAAGGCCAGCATACCGATGCCGCCGGCGGTGGGCGTGTGGCTGTCCGAGCCGATGAGCGTCCTGCCCGGCTTGCCGAAGCGCTCGAGCTGCACCTGGTGGCATATGCCGTTGCCCGGACGGGAGAACCAGACGCCGTGCTTTTCGGCAACGGTTCGGAGATAGCGGTGATCGTCCGCGTTTTCAAAGCCGGACTGGAGCGTGTTGTGGTCGACATAGGCCACGCTCAGCTCTGTCCTGACACGCGGAATGCCCATAGTCTCAAACTCCAGATAGGCCATCGTACCGGTGGCGTCCTGCGTGAGCGTCTGGTCGATGCGCAGAGCGATCTCGCTGCCCGGCGTCATGTCGCCGTGCAGCAGATGGGCGCGGATTATTTTCTGAGCAAGGGTCTCACCCATTGTTATTCATCCTTTCGATCATGCTTTTCTTGGCATGGACGGTGTGCTCGGTCGTGAGCTCCGCTGCGCGGTCGGCGTCGCCGGCGGTGATCGCGTCGAAGATGGCGCGGTGCTCCGTGACGACCTGGGCCGTGCGCGAGGCGTCGGCGATGGACGCCTTGCGGTAGCGGCGGGTCTTGCGGTGCAGCGGGATAAGCGTGTCGCTGATGACGGCGTGGCCGCCCATGTCGCAGATGATGTCATGGAAGCGGTCGTCCATCTCGCGCAGGTGCTCGGCGTCGCGCTTTTCAAAGTAAAACTCCTGAAGATCCATGATATGCCGCAGTCTTTCAAGACCCTCGGGCGTGGCGTTTTTCGCCGCGTAGTAGGACGCGAGCCCCTCGATCTTGCAGCGGATATCCATGATGTCCACAAGATCCTCGGCCGTAATGCCGAGCACGACGGAGCCCTTGCCGGTGTCGGCAATAAGCCGCTCCTGCGCAAGGCGGCGCAGCGCCTCGCGGATGGGCGTGCGGCTGACATTGAGCTGCTCGACGAGCTTGAGCTCCGTGAGCACCTCGCCGCGCCGGTATACGCCCTGAATGATATCGGATTCCAGCCGCTCAAATACCTGATCGGCCAGCGTAACTGTGCGTAGATCCTTCATGCTGCACCTCCTGTCAGACCTGCGCGAAGCGGCCGGGAGCCAGCTCCGCGATCTTGGCGTTTAGCTCCTTTGCGGACAGAACGGTCTGGCGGCCGTCCTCGTATTCCGCATCCACCCAGCCCTTGAGTGCGAGCACGAGCGGATCGTGCTTGCCGATCTGCTTTTCTCCGGTCAGACCGTAGCTCTGGTTTATCCAGTAGGCGATGCCGGCGAGGCCGGAGGTCTTGCCGACCTGCACGGACGCCGGGCGGTTGAGCAGCTTCTCGGTGTCGAAGATCGTGTAGATCTCGGCGTCCTTGAGCAGGCCGTCGGCGTGAATACCGGCTCGTGTGACGTTGAAGTCGCGCCCGACAAACGGCGTCATCGGCGGGATGTCATAGCCTATCTCGTGCCGGAAATAATCCGCGATCTCGGTGATGACCGTCGGATCCATGCCGTCGAGCGAGCCGCGCAGCGACGCGTACTCGAACACCATCGCCTCAAGCGGAATGTTGCCCGTGCGCTCTCCGATGCCGAGCAGCGAGCAGTTGACCGCGCACGCGCCGTAGAGCCACGCGGTCGAGGCGTTGACGACCGCCTTGTAAAAGTCGTTGTGCCCGTGCCACTCGAGGCACTCGCTGGGCACGTCGGAATACTGCTGCAGGCCGTAGACGATGCCGGCCACGCTGCGCGGCAGCGCCGCCTCCGTGTAGGGGATGCCGTAGCCCATGGTATCGCAGGCGCGGATCTTGACCGGTATGCCGGCCCGGCGCGAGAGCTTTTGCAGCTCGTTGACAAACGGCACGACAAAGCCGTAAAAATCTGCGCGTGTTATGTCCTCAAGGTGGCAGCGCGGAACGACGCCGGCCTCAAACGCCTCGGCCACGGTCGCAAGATAGTAGTCCATAGCCTGCTTGCGCGTCATCTTCATCTTCTTGAAGATGTGGTAGTCGCTGCAGCTGACCAGGATGCCGGTCTCACGGATGCCGAGGTCGCGCACGAGGCGAAAATCCTCCTTGGTGGCGCGTATCCACGTCGTGATCTCAGGGAACTTCAGCCCCAGCTCCATGCACTTTTCGAGCGCCTCGCGGTCTTTTTTGCTGTAGATAAAAAACTCCGTCTGCCGTATGATGCCGTACGGTCCGCCGAGCCGCGACAGATACTTGTAAATATTCACGATCTGCTCGACCGTGTACGGCTCCACGGACTGCTGCCCGTCGCGCAGGGATGTGTCCGTGATCCAGATATCCTCAGGCATGTTCATCGGCACGCGCCGGTGGTTGAACGGAACCTTCGGCACCATTCCCTGCGTATAAATGTCGCGCTGGAGGTTCGGCTCCGCCACGTCCTGGAGCGAATATTTGTACGAATTCTGCTCCAGCAGATTAGTCTTTCCCGATATTTCAAGCATAGCGGTTGGGGCTCCTTTCTGTTGCTTTGTATTTTTGTATACAATTATACACGTATTCGCTCCGTTGTCAATGCTCAAAAGTTCATATTTTTCAGACTGTCTTCCGGGAGGTAATATAAATGCCCGTCCGAATGCTTGAAAACCGCTTGATAATCGGATATAATGACTTAATTAACTCGCACGGGAGTGAAAAAACATGAAAGCTATAGTAACGGTTGTCGGCAAGGATCAGGTCGGCATAATCGCAGGCGTGTGCAACACGCTGGCAGACCACGGCATAAACGTTCTGGACATCAGCCAGACGATCATGGAGGGCTACTTCACGATGATGATGGTCGTTGACCTTGCGCTGTGCGACGAGCCCTTTGCGAGCCTGCAGGGTGTTTTGAAGGCCTATGGCGAGGGGCGCGGTCTGTCCATCCGCATCCAGCGTGAGGATATTTTCGACGCGATGCACAAGCTGTGAGGTGCCGCCATGCTGAGCCTTAACAACATCTTTGACACCATTGACATGATCGACAAGCAGCACCTCGATATCCGCACGATCACCATGGGCATTTCGCTGCTCGACTGCGTGAGCGAGGATGCCGGGCGCTGCTGCGAAAAAATATACGACAAGATCTGCCGCCGCGCAGAGAGACTCGTTAAAACCGGCGAGGATATCGAGAGCGAGTTCGGCATACCCATCGTCAACAAGCGCATATCCGTCACGCCCGTCGCGCTCGTCGCGGGAGGCTGCGAGACCGGAGACTACGTTCCCTTTGCACTGACGCTCGACCGTGCGGCAAAGACCTGCGGCGTGAACTTCATCGGCGGCTACTCGGCTCTTGTGCACAAGGGCTTTGCAAAGGGCGACGAGCTGCTGCTTCGTGCGATACCGCAGGCGCTGGCTCAGACCGAGCTTGTCTGCTCAAGCGTGAACGTCGGCTCGACACGCGCCGGAATAAACATGGACGCCGTCGCCAAAATGGGCCGCATAATAAAAGAGACCGCACACCTTACCCGCGATACCGACGGACTCGGCTGCGCAAAGCTCGTCGTGTTCTGCAACGCCGTGGAGGATAACCCCTTCATGGCCGGAGCGTTCCACGGCGTGGGCGAGGCCGACAGCGTAATAAACGTCGGCGTGTCCGGTCCCGGCGTCGTGTACCACGCGCTGCAAAGGTGCAAGGGCGCGCCGTTTGACATCGTCGCCGAGACGATAAAAAAGACCGCGTTTCAGATAACGCGCATGGGGCAGATGGTCGCGGCCGAGGCGTCAGGCAGGCTCGGTGTGCCCTTCGGCATCGTCGATCTCTCCCTCGCGCCGACCCCCGCCGTGGGTGACAGCGTCGCACGAATCCTTGAGGAGATGGGACTTGAAACCTGCGGAACTCACGGCACCACCGCCGCTCTCGCGCTTTTAAACGACGCGGTGAAAAAGGGCGGCATCATGGCCTCCGGCCACGTCGGCGGACTGTCGGGCGCGTTTATCCCCGTGTCCGAGGATGAGGGCATGATCGCGGCCGCCGAGTGCGGCACGCTGACGATAGACAAGCTCGAGGCGATGACCTGCGTGTGCTCCGTCGGGCTCGACATGATCGCCGTTCCCGGCGACACGAGCGCCGAAACGATATCGGCCATCATCGCCGACGAGGCGGCCATAGGCATGGTAAACAGCAAGACCACCGCCGTTCGCATCATCCCCGTCGAGGGCAAGGATGTCGGCGACATGGTCGAGATGGGCGGGCTTCTCGGCTCGGCTCCCGTAATGCCCGTGCACAGGGCGCAGAGCGCCGGCTTCATCGCCCGCGGCGGCCGCATCCCGGCCCCCCTGCAAAGCCTCAAAAACTGATTTTCAGAGGCGTTTTTTAAAGGCGAACGGACGCACCTGCGGATACGTTTATTGCGTGAACCCGGTGACGAAGGTGCAGACAAAACCGGTAAACTGCCGCTTCCCGTAAGTGCGGTGCCGATCTTGCGCCGCGCTCTGTAGGGAGCTTATCTTGCCCGTTCCGCTTGCTGCGGTTTCCTCCGCACTCTCCGGTCGGGCCGACGCAATAAAAGCATAGGTAAAATGTAAAACCGCTATTGAAAAAACAACCCCACCGGCTCGGCCAAGGCCGACCCACCTCCCCTTACACAGGTGAGGCTTTTTAGAGGCGCACGGACGCAGCTACGGATACGCTTATTGCGTCAGCCCGGTATCGAAATTGCCGACAAAACCGCAAAACTGCCGCTTCCCGATACTGCGGTGCAGATTTTGCTCCGCACTACATTGGCTCCCCTGCGTAAGGGGAGCTGTCAGCGAAGCTGACTGAGGGGTCGCTTTTTCAGAGGCGCATTCAGGCTGTACCGATACGTTTATTGAGGTGTCCCGACCGGTCACTTACGGCAAAACCGGCACAGCGGGCGACCGATGGTCGCCCCTACGAGTTAAAATCGGTTCCGACCAAGACCCAGGCAATTCGCACCACGGGAAATTGTTCTGATTTGGTGCAAAATTTTACGCTGCACCCTTGCCTTCCCCTTAAGGGGAAGGTGTCGGCGCAAGCCGACGGATGAGGTGAAATTCAATTCGTGCGGCGCAGCCGCACACCTCAATTATTCATTATTCACTATTCATTATTCATTTGCAGGCTATGCCTGCGCTGCCGGGACAACGCAAAAAATGTATAGGAGAGGCGTTAATTCGCCACTAAAAAGATGGAAATAAAGATTCAGGCTTTTGAGAGCCTTGATTCGACGAACAATTATTTAAAGAAGCTCGCCTCCGGGGGCGCTGCGGATGGCACCGTGGTCATTGCCGATGAGCAGACCGCCGGCCGCGGCAGAATGGGGCGCAGCTTCGCCTCCGCACCGGGCTGCGGCATATACATGTCGATGCTTCTGAGGCCGGAGGGCTGCACCGCCGACTGCGCGCCGGGCCTCACGGCGGTCGCCGCCGTTGCGGTGTGCCGTGCGATAGAAAAGGTGTGCGGCCGTGCGCCGGGGATAAAGTGGATAAACGACCTGTACCTGCGCGGGAAAAAGATCTGCGGCATACTGTGCGAAAGCTCGGTCAAAGACGGCAGGGTAAACTACGCCGTGCTCGGCATCGGCCTGAACGTCACAACGAGGGCCGAGGAATTCCCGGAGGAGCTGCGCGAAACGGCGGGCTCGCTGTATACGCAGACGGGCTTTGTGTTCGAGCGCGGCAAGCTCATCGCCGCCATCATCGCGGAGCTCAGCTCCCTGTACTCCGTGTGGCTCGAGGGTCCGAGCGTGTGCCACGCCGAATACAAGCGCCGCTGCATCGTCCTCGACCGTCAGATAACGGTAAGCTCGCCCGGCGGCGAGCTTGAAGCGGTTGCCGAAAACATAAGCTCCGACTACGGCCTCGTGCTGCGCCTGCCGAACGGCGAGCGACGCACGGTGCACAGCGGAGAAGTAAGCATAAGGGGAAAGCAATGAAAAAACAGACTGCATACATTTTTGCGGCGTTCATCGTCGTGCTTCTGATCCTTGCGATCGTCATCATGTGGCTGACCGGCGGCATCGGCGGCGGCGATGAGCCGGAGGCAAGCACCACTCCCGAGGTCACGGCGAATACTCCGCGCCAGACACTGTTTGTCATCCCGACCGAAACGCCTGTGCCCACCGGCGCTCAGCCCGAGCCCGACGTTACCGAGACTCCCGAGCCCACGCCGGAGCAGCCCGCCGGCACGGTCATAGGCTCCGGCGCGTTCGACTCCGAGACCGGCGTCGGTCTGAACACCCACACGGTGTGGACGGCCGCCGAGCAGCCGGACGGCAGCGTGAAGCTAACGCTTTCCGTGTACGTCCGCTCGTACACGATGGAGATCGGCCGGCGCGCTATCGGCATAAGCGTAAACGGCGTCGAGGCAAGCGGCATGACGCGCTCGTTCTCCGTCAACTCGCCCAACGCACAGACCGACACGCTGATCTACAGCTACGCGACCACCGTTGAAAAGGGCAGCGTCACCATAAACGTCGACTGGAACTACAAAGGCCAGTACAGCGGGCAGGAGCTCGACGTCATATCCTCGTCGACAATCGTCCCGATAAGCTGACGGGGAAAAAACGGGAGCGCAGATTTAAATCTGTGCTCCCGTTTTTTTTGCACCAAATCGGCACAATTTCACATTACATATCAACTGTGTATACGCATTCCGAGGCCGCATCCATGGACTCATCCGCGCCGAAACCGTCGGTGACAATGAACGCGGCGGCGGCCGCTACCAGCAGCGCAAAGGCCGCTATCAGCGCGGTTTTCACCTTTTTCGAGCGCAGGAAGGCAAATCCCGGCTCACGCTCGGTCATGTTTTTCTCCGGTTCGGGCAGAGGGGAAGACTCCTCCTTCTGCGCCGGCGGAAGCGCCGCTCTTGCGCGGGCGGTCAGGCCGTCCATGCGGCTCTCGACCGTCTTCTGCCGCTCTATGAGCCTTTTGCCCGTGAGCGCGTCGCGGTTATACGGCTCCTCGGTCAGGATCTCGTCAAACAGGGCGTCGGCCTCGTCGCGCAGACCCATGGTCATCATATGATACGCCTTATCAATTTTCCGCTTGTGCATCCGCTCGTCCGGCGAGCGCTCAAGCAGCTCCTCAAGGATAGTTTTGTCCTCCATCTGACGATACCCCCCTTCCGGCTTTGGACAATTATTTTATCATTTATTCGCACAACGGTCAATCAATATGACAAAGAAACTTGAATTATTTGTGCCGCTGTATTAAAATCAAGGCGGAGGAAAGACTATGAAAAAGCTTGTGATTTTTGATCTGGACGGAACGCTGCTGTACACTCTTGAGGATCTGCACGCGTCAACAAATTTTGCGCTTGAAGGCGAGGGTCTTCCCGGCCGCAGTCTCGACGAGGTGAGGCGCTTTGTCGGCAACGGGATACGCAAGCTCATCGAGCGCGCAGTTCCGGCGGGAACCTCTCCGGAGGTGACAGACCGCGTTTTTGCGGCGTTCGTGCGCCATTATGAGGCAAACTGCATGAACCTGACCCGGCCGTATCCCGGCATACCCGAGCTGCTCATGCGGCTTAAGGAGCACGGTGCAAGGCTCGGCGTAGTCTCGAACAAGGCCGATGAGCCCGTCAGGGCGCTCATCGCGCATTATTTCCCCGATACGTTTGACAGCGTCGTCGGCGAGCGTGAAAACGTTCGGAAAAAGCCCGCGCCGGACAGCGTGCTTGAAACGGTGCGCTCTCTCGGCTGTACGGTCGGGGACGCGGTCTATATCGGCGACTCGGACGTGGACGGTCAGACCGCCGCGAACGCGGGCTGTGACTGTGTGCTCGTATCCTGGGGCTTTCGCGGCAGACAGACGCTTGAGCCCTTCGGCTGCCCGATAGCCGGCAGCGCACAGGAGCTTTTTGAAATACTGAGATGACGGAGGCAACGCGATGAAGCTAAGCAAAGCATTATCCGCCGCGCTCGCGGCCGCAGGCATGGGCTATGCCATCGGCAACCTGAATCCGGCCTATGTCATGGGCCTGCGCAGAGGCTACGACATACGCAAAAAGGGCTCCGGCAACGCGGGAGCGACAAATCTTATGATACTCGAGGGCAAAAAGGCGGGAGCCTTCGTCATGTGCTTCGATATCAGCAAGGCCGCGGTGAGCGTGGGGCTTGCGCGCAGGATCTTTGCGCAGAGCAAATTCGCCGGCGAAGCCGCGGGCGCCGCCTGCATACTCGGGCACATGTACCCCGCGCTGATGCGCTTTCGCGGCGGCAAGGGTCTTGCCTGTCTCGGCGGCGTGATCCTGGCCTTCGGCGTCAACGATTTTCTCGTAACGCTGTTTCTCGAATCGCTCCTGCTGCTGGCAACGCGCTATCTCTGCCTTGTGCCCATCACCGGCGCGATATTTTACCCCATCTACCACGGCATCGAGCGCGGCGACTGGCGTGCAGCCGCTATTCTGGGCAGTATAACGCTGCCAATGCTCTCAAAGCACGTCGAGAACCTCGAGCGCATCAAGGAGGGCAAGGAGCTCAAGCTCGATTTCCTCTGGGACAGAGACGGCGAGCTCGACCGCATCGGCTTTTTGGATGCGGACTGAGGAGGTGTGCGCAGAGCGCACGGATTTGAAAAAACAACCCCACCGGCTCGGCTGACGCCGACCCACCTCCCCTTACACAGGGGAGGCAAGGGAAGTGCGGAGCAAAATCTGCACCGCAGTATCGGGAAGCGGCAGTTTTGC
>URAL01000043.1 GCA_900545805.1 uncultured Eubacteriales bacterium
GCGGCAGAACATAGACCATTTTGCCCCAAAAGGTTCATGGTTTTCCACCTCAACCGCCATTTGTTCCGCTGCGATAGTATAGTATTTTCTATGCATCTTGAAGTGTAAGTTGCAAGGCGGATGCCGCGGTCGGGCTTATATGTGTTTATTCCCTTTATCAGTCCTATTGTTCCTATGGATATCAGGTCTTCTATATCATTTGTCTGAGTATAGTATTTTTTGATGATGTGCGCTACGAGCCGTAGATTGTGCTCAACAAGCACATTTCTTGCCGCCATGTCCCCTCCCTGCCACAATACAAGATATCTCCGTTCCTCCTCCGCCGAAAGTGGGCTCGGAAACGAGCCGCCGGGTGAGAGTCTTAGCATAAGCAGCACGCCGCCAAGCAGCATAGCCAGCGACATTCCAAGCATAAAATCACCTCGTAGCATTATATTTAATCATTGCATGTACAAATTATATAAATTTTATCTTCATTCCGGCGTCCGTATTGACAAATACGCAAAAGGTGATATCCTTAACACATGGCTGTTTATACAAAATGTGCATTAAAGTAAAGGAAGGAGCAACACTATGGCATTCAGACCCAAAATACTTGCGCTTGCAAACAAGATAACTCTTGAAGCACGAACCGGCATACCCAACGTCCCCTCCGATCCCGAGTACCGCATACTGGCCGAGGTGGTAACGGACGAGCAGGCTGAGGTTGCGCTGGCATGTAAGGTGCGCCACAGCCTTACGCTTGAGGAAATATCAAAAAGATGCGGAAAGCCTCCCGAGGTGACGAGGAAGCTTCTGTGGGAGCTCGGCAACGAGGGCGTCGTCGTCATATATACCAGCCCCGACGACGGCATCGAGTACTACACGATGCCGTGCTGGGTACCGGGCATAATGGAAATGATGGTCGGCAATAAGGAGCAGGTCGAGGCTCACCCGGAGATAGCCCGCTGCTTTGACGAATACACGCTTAAAAACATGAAGCTCATGACTCCTAACCTGCCGCGCGGCATGGGCGTTATGCGCGTTATCCCCGTACAGCAGTCCATTGACCTCAACCGTCACGCTGTATCGTCCGATCAGCTGAGCAAATACATAGAGGGCGCGTGGAAGATCGCCGTTACCGACTGCTCATGCCGGCGCACGCGCAGAATCATGGGTGAGGGCTGCGGTCATCTTGAAGAAGATATGTGCATCATGCTCAATAAGGCGGCGGATTTCCACTTAAAGACCGGACACGGCCGTGAAATAACAAAGCAGGAGGCATATGAGATACTGCAAAGAGCAGAAGAAAACGGCCTTATACATGAGCTCTCCAATACCGACGGTACAGGTGAGGTCGGCGGCATATGCAACTGCTGCGAGTGCTCCTGTCTGTCGCTGCGCGGCGGTCGACTGTTCAACACCTCAACGATAATGAAATCCAACTACCGCGCTCAGGTCGATAAAGACAAGTGCGTCGCCTGCGGTCAGTGTGTTGAAAACTGTCAGATGAACGCTCTGCGTCTCGGTCAGAAGCTGTGCTCGACAGAGCCCTTGAAAATAAGTCATTCCGAAGCGCCCGATGATAAGATCTGGTCGAAGGAGCACTGGAATGAAAACTGGCGTGAAAACCGTGAAAACGTTGTTGAGACCGGCACCGCGCCGTGTAAGACCAATTGCCCGGCTCATATCGCCGTTCAGGGCTATATAAAGCTGGCAGCTCAGGGCAGATATCAGGAGGCTCTTGAGCTTATAAAGAAGGAGAATCCCTTCCCCGCTATCTGCGGCCGCGTATGTCCGAAATTCTGCGAGGACGCATGCACTCGCGGCGATATAGACGACCCCATCGCCATCGACGATATAAAGAAGTTTATAGCAGAGCAGGATATGAAGTCAGAGCACAGATTTGTTCCCAAGATGGTCAATCAGATCGGCAAGATGTATCCGCAGAAGATCGCCGTCATCGGCGCGGGCCCAGCAGGTCTTAGCTGCGCGTATTACCTCGCGGTAAAGGGTTACCCCGTTACCGTGTTCGAAAAGGAAGATACCCTGGGCGGCATGATGACCATGGGTATTCCCACGTTCAGACTTGAAAAGGACGTCGTTCTGTCCGAGATCGAAGTGCTACGGGAGCTGGGCGTTGAATTTAAGACAGGCATTGAGGTCGGTAAGGATGTAAGCCTTGATGAGCTCAGAGCTCAGGGCTATAAGGCGTTCTACATGGCCATCGGTGCACAGAAGAGCGCTCCGATAGGCATACCCGGCGAGGAGCTTGACGGAGTTTACGGCGGCATCGACTTTCTGCGCTCGACGCTTACCGGCAATGCAATTAAGCTCGGTGAGCGCGTCGCTGTCATCGGCGGCGGCAATGTCTCCGTCGACGTTGCGCGCAGTGCAATAAGGCTCGGCGCAAAGGAGGTTACGCTTATATACCGCCGCGGCAGAGATGAGCTGAAAGCCGACCCCGAGGAGATCGAGGATGCTCTGAGCGAGGGTATGAAGCTCAGGCTGCTCTCCTCCCCTGTTGAGATCATCGGCGAGGACGGACGGGTCAAGGCGCTCAAGCTTGAAAAGATGGAGCTTGGCGCACCCGACGCCTCCGGCAGACGCGCACCGGTTCCCACCGGCGAATTTGAGACTATTGAAGTCGACAACGTCATCGGTGCAATCGGTCAGGTAATCGACTGGGGCGGCATCGACAAGGGAGCTATGAAGCTCGACAAAAAGGGCTGCGTCAAGGTCGATGAGCTGTCTTATCAGACAGGCGAGCCCGACGTCTTCGCGGGTGGCGACGTTGTAACAGGGCCTGCGTTCGTCATCCACGCCATTGCAGCAGGCAAGGAGGGTGCCGTTTCGATACACCGCTACGTACACCCCGGCCAGACTCAGAATCTCGGCCGCGACAGACGCGTTTTTACCTCGCTGGATAAAACGAAGGCGGCACTCGCACTCGGCGGATACGACGCGACCCCACGGCAGAAGACCAACGACGCGAGCGCCGCGAAGGCAAAGAGAACCATGGACGATCTGCGCGGAACTTTCACCGAGGAGCAGATGAAGAGGGAGACCGAGCGCTGCCTCGGCTGCGGCGCGGTCGTGCTCGATGAGTTGCGCTGCGTTGGCTGCGGTATTTGTACCACAAAGTGTAAGTTCGACGCGATAAAGCTTGTTTGGGTCGATGAATTCGTATCGCCCAAGGTTGAGAAGATTGCCCCGCACCTAATAGCCGGTATGGCAAAGCGTGGCGGCAAGATAGCTATAAAGGCCATAAAAGAAGCTGTCGACAAGCTGTAAAAACGAATAATTCAAGCCGGGCGGGAATCCCGTCCGGCTGTTTTTGTTGCTTTTGGCGCTCAGTTGAAGTATTATAGTTAAAACGCAAAAATTTTGGAGGGGAAAAATGCACAGACCTGACGACGGGTTTTACCACGATCACGGCGACGGAATACTCCACTGCCACGAGGTAAAGCCCTGCGACGATATCTCGGAGCACGAGGCACACGAGCATCCGCACCACAACCATTCACACACGCATACGCAGAGCAAGGCCGTTATAAACAGGCTGTCACGCGCAATAGGGCATCTTGAGTCCGTAAAGCGCATGGTCGAGGACGAGCGCGACTGCACGGACGTTCTCATTCAGCTTGCGGCCGTAAGATCCGCCCTGAGCAGCACGGCTCGCGTTATACTCAAGGATCACCTTGAGCATTGCATCACCGACGCGGTTGAGACCGGCGACGATACCTTCATCGAAGAGCTCAACACCGCCATCGACAAGTACATCAACTGAGAAGAAACACCGCTCATCCGAGCGGTGTTTTTTAGTATCAGTTTCTCATCTCGCGGTTGCGCAGGAAATTCATCATACCGTCCTGCATTGTGTCGAGCTTTGTCAGGAGCTTGCCGGCGCCGTGAGCTGCGCAAGCAAGAGGATCGTCAACGATCATCGTTCTTATATGCGTGCTGTCTTCAAGCATGCGGTCGATGCCGTAGAGCATGCTGCCGCCGCCGGAGAGGATCATTCCGTTTACTCCGAGGTCACCGATGAGCTCGGGCGGAGTGCGCTCAAGCACGGCGTGGACGTTTTCAAGAATGAGCCGTGCAGGCTCGCGCAGAACGTCGACGAGCTCTTCCGCGGTCACGCTCACGGTCTTTGGCAGTCCCTTTATAAGATCGCGGCCCTTGACCTCCATACTCTCCGGTACATCAGAGCGCGGATACACGCCTCCGATATTTATCTTAACCTCTTCGGCAGTCATAGCGCCGATGAGCATATTGTGCTTTTTCTTGATGTAGCGGATTATTGCCTCGTCAAAGCTGCTGCCGGCTATTTTTATCGACTCGCACTCGGCAACGCCGCCCATGGATACGACCGCGATATCGGTCGTTCCGCCGCCGATATCGACGACCATGTGTCCGTCGGGCTTTTTAATATCGACGCCGGCTCCGATAGCCGTTGCAACGGCGGTCTCAACGAGATACACTCTGCGCGCTCCGGCCTCAATCGCGGCATCAATGACGGCTCGCTCCTCAACGCCGGTTATGCTGCTTGGCACACACATTAGTATCCTCGGCTTAAAAAGGCTGAAGGAGGTTATTCTGCTGACAAGCTCGCGCAGCATGAGAGCGGACATATCGTAATCGGATATAACGCCGGCTCGTATCGGGTGGATGGCGACAACGTTTGCCGGTGTACGACCGAGCGTCTTTTTAGCCTCCTCACCTATCTTGAGCATCTTATCCTTGACCTTATCGACCGCGACGACCGTAGGCTCGCGCAGAACAAGCCCCTTGCCCTGAGAGAAAACAAGGGTATTTGACGTTCCCATATCAACTGCTATATCTCTTTCGTATATGACCATACAACGCTCCGATCTGCCGCGAAAAGCATTTCACGGCGATGTTTATATATAATTCTATCCAATTATGCTAATCTTCATGCCGGGCAAGAGACGCACCGTAAACAGCCTTCGCTCCGGCCCTGCGCAGTACTCGTGCGGCTTCGCTCATTGTCGAGCCCGTCGTTACAACATCATCTACAAGCAATATGCGCATACCCGAAACGTCGGTTTTTTCGCACAGAGCGTACACCCCGGCGACATTATCGCGGCGCTGCTTTGCATCACGCGTTAACGACTGCGCACCGTTGTCCTTTATTTTTCTGAGAAGCTGTCTGCACGGCAGTCCGGTATTCTTCGCAATCTCCTCTGCGATGAGCCGCGCCTGATCGTAGCCCCTGTACCGCAGGCGCTTTCTGCTTAGCGGTATCCATGATATCACATCAACACCGCCGCAATCAAGATTATTTTCGACACAATCGGACACTATTAGTCCGTAACGTCTGCTGTAGGCCGCGCAGCCGCCGAATTTGTATCGGTGTATCGATTCGCGGACATTGTCCTTGTAATACAGCGGCGAAACACATTTATCCATAAACGCAAAGCGCTGCACTATGCTGTCGCCCTTTGTAAACGGAAGCTTTTGCGCACACTCGCGGCATATATCCGTATCCTTGAGCACGTTGTCACAGAAAACGCATTTCCACGGGTACAGCAGATGCGCTATATAATCAAGAACTTTCATCGGTAAGCCTTATCCGCAGCGCACTGTATCGGCGCGACTGCTTGTGATTGTCTATCATGCGATGAGCCACATTATCATCTCCCACCATTATGAGAAGCTCCTTTGCACGCGTCACGGCGGTATACAGCACACTGCGCGTCAATAGCAGCTGCGCAACCGGATTGAGCGAGAGTATGACTGCCCTGTACTCGCTGCCCTGTGATTTGTGGACCGTCAGTGCCCATGCATGTTCAAGCTCGTTGAGCATCTCAAAGCCGTAGAGGGCTGTCCTATCATCATAGTCAACCTTTAAATATTCAGATACCGTGTCTATCTCGACGATTGTTCCGATATCTCCGTTATAAATGCCCATGCCGCTCTTACCGAGCTTGTCCTTCCAAGCGATATCGTAGTTGTTCTTTATCTGAATGACCCTGTCTCCGACGCGAAAAACCGTTTCTCCGAAGAGCTTTTCCATTTTACCTTTATCGGGCGGGTTGAGTGCCGCCTGAAGGCATTTATTGAGGTTTACCGTGCCCGTTTCGCCCTTACGGCTGGGCGAAAGCACCTGTATCTGATTTGAGGGTATCTTCATGTTTTCCGGCAATCGCTTTTTGCACAGCTCAACTATCGTATCGACGCATGAGCCGCCCTGCATTCTGCGCAGTCGGAAAAAATCGCCGCTGTTTTCGTTAAAATCCGGGTGCTCTCCCCTGTCTATCATATGCGCGTTGCGCACTATGCGGCTATCGGCCTTCTGGCGGAAAATCTCCGTAAGATGCACTGTCGGCACAACGCCGCTGCGGATAATGTCCGAAAAAACATTGCCCGGCCCGACCGAAGGCAGCTGATCGGCGTCTCCCACGAGCAAAATGCGGCAGTCGGGCTTAAGCGCCTTGAGTATAGCGTGCATAAGTGTTATGTCAACCATCGAGCACTCGTCGATTATAAGTGCGTCACAGGCGAGCTTATCCTCCTCGTCCTTGCCGAACACGACAGTCTCGCCGTCCTCGGACATTTTCGCGCCGAGCATGCGGTGGATAGTCGATGCCTCCGTCCCGCACAGCTCACTCATGCGCTTGGCGGCGCGTCCCGTAGGTGCGGCAAGGTATGTTTCAAGCTCAAGCTCGTCGTACAGTGCAAGCACGGCCTTGAGTATCGTTGTTTTTCCTGTTCCGGGGCCGCCGGTTATGACAAGCATGCGGTTCTGCGCGGCGAGGGCTATCGCCTCGCGCTGCATGGGGGCATATTCAATATCGTTCGCGGCCTCAAGGCGCAAGACGATTGATGTTATGTCAATCTTTCTCTCAGCCTTTGCCCTGCACATGGATTTGATCCTGTTTGCAGTGTAGGTCTCGGCCTCATAAAGCGGAGCAAGATAGCAGGCATCGAGCCCGGCAACGGTACAGCATACGATCTCCCCCGTCTCGGCAAGCTTATCGACCGCATCCTCAACGAGCTCATGTGCAACACCTATGAGCTGCGAGGTAGCCATAGTGAGCTTTCCTCGCGGGATGAAGCAGTGACCGTTGCCGGAATTGTGCACAAGTTCAAATACCACAGCGGCACAAACTCGATTCAGGCTGTCGCCGTCAAGTCCGAGCGCCAATGCGAGCGAGTCCGCCTCGGCAAAGCTTGCTCCGATATGTGATGACGCAAGTATATATGGATTTTCGTGCACTACCTCTATAGCGGAATTGCCGTAGAACTTGAACATGCGCAGAGCGAAGACCGGCTGGATGCCGTACGAGCACAAGAACTCCGTCAGGCGGCGCACTCCGGCCTGTTTTTTGAAGCCTGCGCTTATGTCCTTTGCCTTTGAGCTGCTGATCCCCTTGATTTCGGCAAGCTTTTCCGGCTGCATCTCAAGGACGTCAAGCGACTTATCGCCGAAGCGGTCAACGATAAGCGCTGCCGTTGCCGGGCCTATGCCGCGCACCGTGCCTCCCGCGAGATACTCATATATGGCCTCAGCCGATGTCGGCAGCAAACGGCTGCACTGCTCGATCTTGAACTGTCTGCCGTGCTGGGCATGGGTCATCCACGCTCCCTCGGCCGAGAGCATCTCACCCGGAGCTATGTACGGCAGGCATCCGACAGCCGTGACTTTCTCGCCGCTGTCAAGCTCAAGCTTCACAACGCCGTAGCCGTTTTCGTCGTTTCTGAATATTACGGCCGAGACTGTTCCGTTAATTTCGCTTAATTCCTGCATCATCAAGTCATTCCTCTGTAAAGCTTATGCATCTGTATTGCGCGGCAAAGCGCCGCAGAACGCTTCGCGTTTCGTCGTCAATGCTCCTTGCATTAATGGAAATATCCGAACGGAGCGTGCCGTTTTCCCGCAGCCACATCAGACTGCGAAGTGTGTACTCAATCGTCGGCTCTGCGCCGCGTATATGCAGAACGATGTCCGCATCCGTATTTTTTCCGAGTCTCACCGGCGTGAGCAGCAGACCCTTCACCGACCATATGATGAGCCAAAGCACAGCCGCCGCAGAAAAGCCCACGGCAATATATAACGTCATCTGATCCCCTCCCGTATCATTTTACGGCAGAGAGAGCGCATTTGTTAAAGTATCTTTTTAAGAAACTGCCCCGTGTAGCTGTCCGCGCACGCAGCGCATTCCTCGGGAGTTCCGGCAAAGACGAGCGTTCCGCCGCCGTCGCCGCCCTCCGGGCCGAGATCTATTATATAGTCTGCGGTTTTTATGACATCGAGATTGTGCTCGATTATGACGACGGTGTTTCCAGCGTCGGCAAGCTTATCTATAATGCTCAGAAGCTTATGCACATCGGCCATGTGCAGGCCGGTCGTAGGCTCGTCGAGGATATACACCGTCGAGCCCGTGCTGCGGCGCGAAAGCTCGGCTGCGAGCTTCACTCGCTGCGCCTCACCGCCGGAGAGCGTCGTGCTCGACTGGCCGAGCCGGACGTAGCCGAGGCCGACATCATACAGCGTATCGAGCTTTGCCTTGAGCTTCGGGAGGTTTTCAAAGAATGTGCATGCCTCCTCGACCGTCATGTTGAGAACATCGCTGATGTTCTTGCCCTTGTAGCGCACCTCGAGTGTTTCGCGGTTATATCGTTTGCCCTTGCATACGTCGCAGGGAACATATACATCCGGCAGGAAGTGCATCTCGATTTTCTGCACACCGTCACCCTTACATGCCTCGCACCTGCCGCCCTTGACGTTAAAGGAAAACCTTCCCGAATTATAACCGCGCAGGCGCGCATCCTCGGTCGAGGCAAAGAGCTCGCGGATATCATTGAACAGACCCGTATATGTCGCCGGGTTTGAGCGCGGTGTTCTGCCGATGGGGCTCTGGTCTATATCTATGACCTTGTCGATATCGTCGATGCCGCTTATGCCGGCGCATTTGCCCGGCTTTACCTTGGCGCGGTTTTTCTTCAGCGCCAGGGTCTTATACAGTATTTCATTTACCAGGCTCGATTTCCCGCTGCCTGAGACGCCCGTGACACAGGTTATAACGCCCTTGGGTATATCAATATCGATGTTCTTCAGATTATGCTCGGCCGCTCCGTGTATGCGTATAAAGCCCTTGTCGGTTTTGCGCCGCCTGTCCGGCACGGGTATCCTTCGTCTGCCGCTGAGATACTGTCCCGTGAGGGACTCCGGGCAGGCGCAGATATCCTCAACAGAGCCTGCCGCCACGACAGTTCCGCCGTGAACTCCCGCTCCGGGGCCTATATCGACGATATAATCGGCTGCGCGCATCGTATCCTCGTCGTGCTCAACGACGATTAGCGTGTTGCCGAGATCGCGCAGATCCATGAGCGTTTTTAAGAGCTTTTCGTTATCGCGCTGATGAAGTCCGATGCTCGGCTCATCGAGAATATACAGTACACCAGTGAGCGATGCGCCTATCTGTGTTGCAAGGCGTATTCTCTGGCTCTCGCCGCCGGACAGGGTCGCCGCACCGCGGGAAAGGCTCAGATATTGCAGACCTACATTTTTAAGAAAGCCGAGACGGGCTTTGATCTCTTTTATTATCCTGTCGGCGATGATATGCTCTTTTTCGTTCAGCTCCAGTCCGTCAACAAAATTCATAGCCTCGATAACGGACATATCGCCCATACGTGCGATATTTATCCCTCCGACCGTGACCGCAAGCGCTTCCTTTCTCAAACGCTGACCATGGCACTCGGGGCATGTGACCTCTGACATGCATTCTTCTATCTCGGCGCGCATTGCAGGGCTCTGAGTCTCGAAATAACGGCGCTCGAGATTTTTACATATGCCCTCAAACGGGCGTGAAAATTTACCGGCAAAGGAGCTGTTTTTCCGCTCGCGCTCGTAGCTGAGGTCAAGCTTTTCGCCATTGCTGCCGTAAAGCAGAATATCCTTAACGCCGTCGGGCAGCTCTGCTATCGGAGTGTCAAGTGTGAAGCCGTATTTCTCCGCAAGGGCATTATAGTACATTGACGCAATGGAATCCGCACCAGAGCCCCAGCCGGTGGCCTTGATAGCTCCGCCGTTTATACTCATGCTGTCGTCGGGGATTATGAGATCGGGGTCAACGAGCAGCTGCATGCCCAGCCCGTCGCACTTGGGGCATGCGCCGTAGGGCGTGTTGAACGAGAACATGCGCGGGGTGAGCTCCTCGATGGATATGCCGCAGTCGGGGCAGGCATAGTTCTGCGAAAACAGGATCTGGCGGTTTTCGCTTACAATATCGGCAATGACAAGCCCTCCCGCGAGCGAGGCCGCCGTTTCGACGGAGTCGGAAAGGCGGCGCATGATGCCCTCCTTTATGACAACGCGGTCAACCACGACCTCGATAGTGTGCTTTTTGTTCTTATTGAGCTTTATCTCTTCGGAAAGCTCATACATACTGCCGTCAACGCGCACACGGACGTAGCCCGAGCGGCGGGCATCCTCAAACACCTTGACATACTCCCCCTTGCGGGCACGTACGACGGGCGCAAGTATCATGAGCTTTGTCCCCTCGGAAAGGAGCATGAGCTGGTCGATTATCTGATCTATTGTCTGCTGCTTTATCTCCCTGCCGCACTTCGGGCAGTGCGGCTTGCCTATGCGCGCCCACAGCAGGCGCATATAATCATATATCTCCGTTACCGTACCGACCGTAGAGCGTGGGTTGCGCGAGCCGGATTTCTGGTCAATGGATATCGCCGGGGAAAGGCCCTGGATATAATCAAGGTCGGGCTTGTCCATCTGGCCGAGAAACTGCCTTGCGTAGGATGAAAGGCTCTCTACATAGCGGCGCTGACCTTCGGCGTAGATAGTGTCGAACGCGAGGCTGGATTTGCCGCTGCCGGAGACACCGGTCATTACGACAAGCTTGTTTCTCGGTATTTCTATATCAATATTTTTGAGGTTATTGGCTCTTGCACCTTTTATTTTTATATAATCAGTCATTCTCACTTACCAGATCTGCGAATTTTGCGCGCACAAGTACGGCAAGGTCGTTCGGGTCGAGCTCGACCTGATAGCCTATCCTGCCGGCGCTGACCATGACTGTCGGCTTATCCTGCGCGCTTATGTCTATAAAGGTTTTATATTGCTTTTTCATTCCTATCGGTGAGCAGCCGCCGCGGACGTAGCCCGTCAGCGCGTTTATCTCGCTGACATGTATCATCGCTATCGACTTCTCCCCTGCCGCCCTTGCGGCCTTTTTAAGGTCGAGCTCACCCGTCACGGGGATATCAAAAACATATATGCTCTTGTTCGCGCCGCGAGCGACAAGGGTCTTGAACACCTGCGCGGGCTCCTGTCCGCATATCTCCGCGACGGTAACGCCGTCGACGGCCTCGTCACCGTGGGGATATTCGTGCGGCGTATATTTTATTTTCTTCTGCTCAAGAATACGCATGACATTGGTTTTCTGTTCTTTCATTCAGAACCACTCCTGACGCTGTGCATAATAGATTATTATAACTCGTAATTTACTGTCTTTCAACATAAAAAGGACTTCCGAACAAGTTCGGAAGCCCAAATTCTAAGCTTGTTTAATCCTTCTGGAATCTTGCCAGCAGGTTTTCCGTAGTACCGTCAAGAAGCTTAAGGTAGCGCTCTTTGTCATGATCATCGATCGACGGCATGCCCATGTCAAACCACTGGGATATCCAGCCGATGGCGGCATTGACATAGAACTCGCACACGAACTCAAGATCAGACCACTCGATATTCTTGCCCTCTGCGCAGATGACGGCAAAGCTGTGTACGCAGTAATGCAGGCGACCCTTGAAGTATCTAAGCAGATACGAGCGATTCTGCGAATTGAAGATGTTCAGGACAAACGTGCGGTTATCCATAAGATACTGGAACCACTCAATAACATTCTCACGCCATTTATCATAGAGTATCTCATGCGGGAGCGCCTTGTTCGTATCCTCCTCGAAAACCCATTCGAGGAGATCATAAACATCGTCAAAGTGATAATAGAAAGTCTGGCGATTTACGCCGCACTCTTCAACAAGGTCTTTTACTGTAATCTTATCAATAGGCTTCACCGACAGCATTTTCTTCAGAGCATTGCCCAGGGCTTCTTTTGTTGAGCTTGCCATTAGGATTCCCTCTTTCTGTATGTCATCTTGTATGGAATATTGCTTTATTTGCTAACACTATATCACATGTTCAGAAAAAAAGATAGATTAATATTTATTTTTTTGTTGAAATGTGCTTATATATTAATACTGTTATTTAGTCTGAGGTTTAGGTCAGTTTACAAGGAACTACACGCAGACCACGAAACGGGGGCTGCTGACAACAAATAAAGGCTGAGTATCAAGCACCGGGAAAGTGCGGGATATTCAGCCTGTTTTGTTGTCCGGGGTTTCCAAAGGGGCTTTCCCTTTGGCACACGACTTTGCTCGCAAAGTGTAGTGTGTTATACGCTCTGTCGGCGTTGCTGCGAAAATGCCGTTGCCGCCGGGGAGGGCAAGGGCATTTGAAATGGCAGGAAAACAGGGCTGTGATTGCGTGGCGTGGAGCCGCAAGCGCAGGACTGGTTTCATCAGCAGACAGGGCGGATATGAAAGCCCCCGTCCCTCGTCTTACGCTGGACTATGGGACAAAGTGTCCCAGACGGATAGCCACATTCACGAGAAAACAGACAGGGTTTCTTCTCAAAATTGAAATGGGCGGGAAGCCATTTTAGGGCTTCCCCGCCTTGATTGCTTATCAGCAAAGACAGGCGGGACTGTCAACGGCGGCGCATAAAATGCGCCGTTCATCTTGACCGTTGACTGGCTCGGCTGGCTTTGCTATCTTCTCGATAAAATGAAATTATCACACCGCTGTTAGTCCACAATATTCGATAGCCATTTATTCATTTTTTCTCTGGCTTCTTCCAGTCCAAGTTTTGTATAAACAGATTTCCCCTCTGGGTTAAAAGTAATTCCTTTCAGTTTTTTCTCTTCTGCCAATTCTTTAAATAGTTCTGAAACTATAATAAATGAATTGCATTCTTTCATTCGCACAATTAAATGGTTCGCCATATTGTCATTATAGTAAAATGGTTGAATAACATTTATCTTGCTTTTGTCCCATTTTGAGGGAAGATAAATGGAGCGTTTTCTATCTAATAGTGAAATAGAATTTAACACATTCATACAAAAGAATTGTTCGCATTTTTTCCATTTTCATCATAAATTATCACTGGAATATATTGAACATCTGTGCCTTCAATATTGCTAAAAGTCAGCTTGAATTTCGCAGAAACAAGTAAGCCGCCTATTGTGGGTAAAACATCATATTGAAATATATATTCATCAATTCTATCTGTTTGATATTTTAGTGGTCTGTTTATGAATGAAATCATTTTGCAATTTTGCACATCAGAAAATTGAATGCTGTTCTCTGATTCACACAAAGTAAAAGAAGTGTCTCTCTTATACATCTCAGATATTTCATATAGCACTGACTCATACCTCCTAATTATGTAAATTAGTCTATTCTGATTTATCGTTTCCTCATTTTCTCCCCCGCTGCGGGTTTGGATTTTTCAGCAAGTCCGACTTCTGTGCAAT
>URAL01000044.1 GCA_900545805.1 uncultured Eubacteriales bacterium
CTGGCCGAGAGCCTAACGAAGAATATCGGAAACCACGGCGCTCTTATCGGCCTGGGGCAGAGCACGGTGACCGACTGGATAAGCCAGAGCGAGATCTCAAGAGTTATAAAGCATATCGGAGCGGCAATAATACCGGCCGCGTGATATTCTTTCCTATATATACTAAGCCCACATATGACGTGAAACGGCAGGAGCTATTGCTTCTGCCGTTTTGCAGACTGTAAAAAAAACTATGCTGCCAAGTAAAAACGACCGCGCAGCGGGGGAGTTTGAGGGGGCAAGGCCCGCCTCAAGTTGGATTATAGGCATCAAAAACGTCTGATTTATCAGACTTTTTGACGAGCGCAGCGAGATTTTTCGTGAAGCGTAAGCTTCACAAAAAATGTGGCGTTTTTAGCGTGCAAAAAAGTCACAGACTTTTTTGGCACGCTGGAAACGGCAGGAGCTATTGCTCCTGCCGTTTTGCTCGGCCACAAGATATATGCATCTTATGTGCGCATCGACACAATGCGGTTGAAAACGACGGGAAAATGTGATATAAAAGCTATGTAAAATTAAAAGGCCCGATATTAATCAGGCAAAAAGGAACGGAAAATGTCAAAGATCAAGTATAAGCTCGCAATTGCGGCGGCTCTGGTGCTGCTGCTCGGCGGCGTAATATACATATACTTTGCCCATTATGCGCCGTTTAAGCCCGATGAGCAGCAGACGCTGAGCGTTTGGTATGTAAACGATGACGCGATGTGGTCCGGCTTTTACGCCATGTGCGGCGAGTATAACGAAACTGATGGCGCCGATTGCGGCATCAAAATAAATGCCAAGTCCTTCGACACTCAGGAGCAGCTTTATGAAAGCGTTGAGGATGCGCTCGCAGGCGGCGGAGAAAAGCCGGATATCCTTGCCTGCGATACGGACTTTGCGGCATGGCTCGACGATCAGGATAAGCTTGCCGATATGGACAAATATTTCGGTAGCTGGGAGACCTCAGGTTATGATAAGAGCATGACGGCCGAAGCGAAAGGCTCAAAGGGGCTTTCCTCTGTACCGATAGCGGCGGAGACGAATGTTTTTGTTGTAAACACCGCGCTTTTTGCCGATTTCGAGGCAATATCCAGCTTCGAGAAGCTCTGCTCGGTTGCCGATGAGTACTATAAGCGCAGCTCGAAGAGCTTTTTCACGATATCGGACTACTCGCTGTTCTTCCGCGACGCCGTAGCGCAGCTCGGCGAGACATTTGACGGCGTGAGCCCTCACGATACCGAAAGCGATAACTGCAAATACATATATAAGCTCCTTGCTGAAACAGCATATGACAGAGGCTTCACCTCATCCGGCGGTCAGGCGGCAAAAAAGCTGGCCGACGGAGACGTCGCCGCGGCGATAGTATCATCGGCAGACCTCATGAAATACGCCGATAAGCTCAGCGGCGACGACTTTGAGTTTGTAAGCTTCCCGTATATGAAGGACGGTAAGCCCGCGTATACGCAGAAGGTCACCGGCATGACCGTTCTCGCGTCGGACAATACGCACGAAAGGTCGGCAGTAGAGTTTTTGCGTTGGTTCACCTCACAGAAGAATAACAGCAGCTTTGTCGGAGACACGGGCTACCTTGCAGCCATCGGCAAGGAGAGCTCGTCGTCAGAGCTTTCGCTTTATGATAAGCTCATGGACGCAGTAGACACGATGCGCAAAAAGGGCGAGGGCACGACAAGAGCTGCCAGTGCCGAATACTCGGTAAACAGCAGGAATTTCGATAATGTCCTGAACACAATAATGAATTCACTAAACTAATAAAGACAGAGGTGCATCGAAAATGGAAGGCTTCAGAGTACTTGAAATTAAAAAAAGCGTATTTGAAAACAACGACAGGGAAGCGGATAAGCTCAGACAGGAGCTCAAGCGTGAGAAAACATTCCTGCTTAATCTCATGTCATCCCCCGGCTCGGGCAAGACCACAACCCTCAAGGCGACCATCGCTGCGCTCAAGGATGAGATGCGCATAGGCGTTATGGAGGCGGATATCGACTCGGATGTCGACGCTCATACGATCGCGGAGACAGGCGCGAAGGTCATCCAGCTGCACACGGGCGGCATGTGCCACCTCGACGCGGGCATGACAAAGCAGGGGCTTGAGGGCCTCGGCACGGAGAATATCGACTTTGCGATACTCGAAAACGTAGGCAATCTCGTCTGCCCTGCGGAATTTGACACGGGCGCTGTGAAAAACGCGATGATCCTCTCAGTTCCCGAGGGTCATGACAAGCCCCTGAAGTACCCCCTGATGTTCTCTATCTGCGACGTTCTGCTCGTCAATAAGATAGACGTCATGCCGTACTTCGACTTTGACCTTGAAAAGTGCAGGGAATACGTCAAAAAGCTCAATCCCAACATCACCATCATCCCCATCTCCGCAAGAACGGGCGAGGGTATCGATCAGTGGGCAGACTGGCTGCGCACTCAGGTCGCCGAGTGGAATAAGTAATCTTTAACAAAAAACGCAGGCTCACGACCCTGAGCCTGCATTTTTTATTGGTAATAGTACTACATTTTTTTGAATATGTAAAAACATATTGTGCAGAGTGCGTTTAATGTGCTATAATATATTTACAAATTTAACTTAGGAGGGAACTACTGTGGAAACCCGTAAAAAACGCCAATGGTGGGCTTATGCCGCGCTGTTTTGCCTCTGCGGGATCAGTCTTGCGGCGCAGCGGATAGGCGACGGAGCGATGATACCTCCTGTTACGATATATGGAATATGGTATCTGTATATCCTGCCCGTTCTCGGCGCCGTCGTTTTGACGATAGCCGCAAAAAAACGCGGAAAGTATGATTTCCTGCTGCTCCTTGCTTTTGAATTTTTCCTTCTCGCGTGGTTTATTGTTCCCGAGGGATTTAATAACATACCGTTCGAGCTGTCTGCATTGCTGTTCTACGGCATGATACTCTCGATCCCCGCCATCGCGGCATTTATCCTCAGCGGTATAGCATACCTGGTGATAAGAAATAAATAAGTACTAAGAATCAAAAAAACAGGTTCACATTTGTGAACCTGTTTTTTTTATCACGCCGGCTCGTAAGCCTTGCCGGTGGGATTGCCGTCGGCGTCATAGTCGATGCACTCCATGAGCTTGGGATCGACATGGCTCTGGCGCTTTATCGTCATGCCGACGCCCTGATTATTGAACACCCAGATGTAGTTGTTCCAGACCGTCGGGTCTTTTTTCTTGAATACCGTGGTTTCGTTTATGCGGCAGAACTTTGCTCTGCCCTCGGCGGTGTCGAGCAGATCGCCCTCGCCGGTGTAGAACAGCTCGTCGCTGTATTTATATCCGTCCTGCTCCTCGATCTCTTTTTTCAGATCGAGCCTTTCGTCGTTTGTCATATCATGGCCTCCGGTTGAGTTTTCGCTAATTGTATCACGATATCCGGCTCCTTGCAAGGGGTGAAAGCTGACACATTTAAAAACTAATTGTCCTATTACTGTTGACCGGGATAAAAAAAGTTGGTAAAATAAATATTATTAAATTTCAGAAAGAGTAACGCCGCGCCGCGGCCGAAAGACAGACAGAGGTGTTTTTGTGTATAAAACTATTATCGTAGAGGACGACCTGATGGTCTGCTCCATTCTTGAAAAGCAGCTGGGTAAATTTACCCAGCTTAGGCTTGAGGGCAATTACCGCCGCTGCGCCGATGCGCTGGAATATCTCAAACAGACGCCCGACGGCGCGGATCTCATAGTGCTCGACTATTTCATGCCCGGAATGAACGGCGTTGAGTTTCTTACTCAGCTGAGGAGGTTCAACACCGATGTTCAGGTCATCATGATAACCTCGGCAGACGACTATGAGGTCATACGCTCCGCCATGTGCTGCGGCATCTGCGACTATATCCTCAAGCCCTTTAATGCCGCACGCCTCGAGAAGGCCGTGGCCAGATTCGATACGGTCATGAAGCTCGTCAGGACCACCCGTGTCTGGACGCAGGATAAGGTCGACACGCTCCTTTGCCCGCACAGGAACTATAACACCGATCCGCAGTCCGCTCAGGGAGGTGCGAACCCCGGCAAGATAAATAAGACGACGCTGGAGACGGTCAGAGGCTTCATGCGCGAAAATGCGGGAAAGAAAATGCCTCTTACCGAGATAAGCGACGGTCTCGGTCTTTCAACTGTTACCTCGCGCAGATATCTCAAATACATGCACTCTCTCGGCGAGGTCGGCATAACGCTCGACTGCAAGACAGGCGGCCGCCCGTCCGAGATATTCGAATATAAGGAGGGCGCAAATGTCTGAGATCAAATTCGCATACGCAGCGCACGGGTATGATTATGCCGGCGCCATAGAGCGCTGCGCGGGAGATGAGGAGCTTCTGCGAAGCCTTTTGGAGATGTTCCTTGCGGATACGAATTACGTACAACTAATGCATGCGCTCGATGCAGGCGATGTATGCAGCGGCTTTCAAGCGGCGCACTCGCTCAAGGGCTGCTCCGGTATGCTGGGGCTCACCGGGCTTTTCGACGCGATGAAGGGCATAACTGAGCCTCTGCGGCACGGAGACGCCTCTCAAGCGCTTGGATATCGTGTCGATGTCGAGCGCGAGTACGCCGCCGCGATCGACATGATAAAAAGCCTATGATTCTCCTTGGGTTGGCGGCATTTTTGCTGCTGCTGCTGGGGGATATAAACGATGCTTTGTGGCATAAGAAAGCCATGCGCCTGTGCTTTCCGCTGGGGATTATTGTGCTTGCGGCAGCAACAGCGGCGAGACTGAGCTTTAAGGCTCCCGATGCCGCCTGGTGCGCCGTCGCAGCGGCTTTTCTGCTCGGTTTGCTTTATGCGCTGTTCGGCTCGTTTTCCGTCAAGGACGCATATGTAAGCCAGGAAAGCGGACGTCAGGTGTATGATAAGGGCTTTTACGCTTTGTGCCGTCACCCGGGTGTAATATTCTTTACGGGACTTTATTTTTCGCTTCACTATGCTCTTTCACTGCCATGGGAGGAAGTCTTGGCGTACGCGGTGTTTAATATGCTGCTTGCGGCATTTGAGGATAAGTGGCTGTTCCCGCGCTCCATAGGCGGCTACGACGAATATAAAAAGCGCGTGCCGTTTTTGCTCCCGACCCCGGCGGAGATAAAAAAGATATTAAAAAGATAGATTTTTTCGGACGGAAGATATGACATTTCAACAGAAATTGCGTAAATTCAGTAAGCAGCAGCTTTGGGACGAATACTGCGGCTACCTGGATCTCAACATAAAAGAATATATGTACATTCAGCGCCGCCTCATGCAGGAGCAGATAAACTTATGGTGCGCGTCCGAGCTCGGAAAGAGCATATACAGGGCCGACGTGCCTGATAGCATCGAGGAGTTCCTGCAAATTATGCCGCTGACGAGCTATGAAAGCTATGCCGACGTGTTGTTTCGCCGTGACCCGGATACGCTTCCCGAAGCTCCGGTGATATGGATAGAAACGACATGGGAGGGCGGCCTGCGACCGATAAAGATTGCGCCTTATACGCGAAGGATGCTCGATTCGTATAAGCACAATATCATGGCGATGGCCATGCTTGTGTCGGGTCACGGGAAAGCCGACTTCAATATTCGTCCGGGGCACCGCTTCCTGTACGGCGGCGCGCCGCTTCCTTATGAAACAGGACTTATTCCGAGCCTCATGAACGAGGAGATGCGCTTTGAGTGGCTGCCCGACAGCGACGAGTATTCAGACCTCAGCTTCAGTCAGCGCATGAAAAAGGGCTTCAAAATGGCCTTTAACGGCGGCATAGACTATTTTTTCGCCATGGGCAGCGTCGCAAATTACATAACGGAGAATTTCGATAAGCAGATATCCTCGGGCGGAGGCGGCGGGGGGGTGCAGATATCACCGGTCATCGCTGCACGGTATATAAAGGCAAAATATAACTGCCGAAGGGAGCATCGCAAGATACGTCCGGTAGACCTTTTCCGCATAACGGGCTTTGCATGTACCGGAACCGATGGCAAGTGCTACCGTGATAAGCTCGCCGAGGCATGGGGCGTAACGCCGGTTGAGGTAGCCGCCGGAACGGAATCAACCTGTGTCGGCTGCGACACATGGGAGCAGCGCGGCATGGTGCTGTTTCCGGACTCCTGCTTTTATGAATTTATCCCGGAAAGCGAGATGCACAGGAATCTTGCCGATCCGAGCTGCACGCCGCTCACCTGCTTGATGGACGAGGTGCGCCCCGGCGCAAGGTACGAGCTCGTCATAAGCGTACTGCACGGCGGTGCGTTCATGCGTTATCGCATCGGCGATGTGTACAGATGCACCGAGATTGATAAGGTGACCGGTGTTCCGCGCTTTACATATGTAGACCGCATCCCGACAGTTATTGACATTGCGGGCTTTACGCGCATAACCGAAAAATCCATCACCGAGGTAATTCGCATGTCAAAGCTCGGCATAGGCGACTGGATAGCTGCAAAGGAGTATGACGAAGACAATACGCCGTTTCTGCACATATACCTTGAGGTAACTCCCGAGGCAAGGGCAAACGACGTCGTAACAAAGCAGGTGCTCACCGAGCATCTGTCGGTGTATTTCAGATATTTTGACAGCGATTATAAGGATCTTAAGAAGCTGCTTAACATAGAGCCCCTGCAAATAAGCATACTGCCGTATAAAACAATAGATAGCTTTGAAAAAAAGCAGGGGATTAAAATGAGCCGCATAAACCCCGATTCCCTGTGGCTCAAGGCCATGCTCAGCGAAGCCAGAACCGCAAAGTATACGGAGGAAAGAGCATGAACGTATCATACATATATATAAATATTGCGGCGTTTTTGTGCTTTGCGCTTATGTTCGTTGCCTTCTGCGCGGCAGAGCGCAGCCGTGAGATGCGAGCCTGGCTCATACTGCTGGGCGACCTCGTGCTGTGGACGGGCGGAACGGTTTTCATGCGCCTGAATGTTTTCCCGAGCTACGAGTTCTGGTACTATGTTTCTCTGCTTGCACTGTTCTCCATAGCATTTCTGGTCTATAACTATGTCTACCAGTTTGCAAATGTGAAAAACAGCCTTGAGCGGATGATCTGGTTTTTCGGTACGCTCATCATACTGATTATTTCCGCGACCGGCTTTTTCCTTGCGCCGCCTAAGCTGTCAGTCGGCAGCAACGGCATGGCGGTATATACCTATGCGATGGACTGGAGGATCGGAATACCGACGGTATTTTTCATGTTCATTGTCGGCTCCATACTGAAGCTGTTTCGCAGGATACTTGCTGCCAAGGGCAAAAAAGCCCCCGGAGTTGCCGAGCTAATAATAGGCTGCTTTCTTATGGCCATCGGTAATATCGTGCAGATACTCCCGGGAAATACCTTCCCCTGGGATACGCTGTTCGGCCTTGCATTTGCCATTTTGTTCATCCGCTCGCTTTATAAGCGCAGAATGTTCAACACAACGCCGGTCATTTCAAGCAGCATACTCATGCTCGTTTCGTCTGCACTGTGCGTAGGCGTAGCCGCGCTGTTTTTTGAAAAGATAGTTTCGCTGTTCAAAAAAATCGGCGGACATCTGGGAAGCCCGGAGATAGAGGCGTTCCTCTTTCTTGCCATTATTCTTTTTGCCGCCATATCCGCGTTCAGAAAGCTTTTAAACTCAATCTTTTCTGATGAGGAACGCCAGGGCAGCAGAATAAAGCAGTACAGCGACAGCGTCTCCAAGACTCTGGATATTGACAGCATACTGCGTCAGACCGTAAAAGTCATAAAAAACGAGATACATGTAAATCAGCTGTATATTTGTCTGCTGCAAAACGGAAAATACGTTCCGATGTGCAGCGCTATGCCATTGAAGCCGGCGGCGTTCACAATCGCGTACGATCATCCCTGCGTAAAATACTTTGAAGAAGACGATTCGGGCAGAAACCATATAGTAATAAAGGAATTTGAAGCCGATTCCCTGTACAGATCCATGTGGGGCTCGGAGAAGGAGCTGTTTTCAGATTACGGCATCTCCTGCATCTGCGCTCTCAAGGACGGCAGCAGCGTCGTAGGACTTCTGCTGCTTGCCGAAAAGGAAAAGGGCGTGGGCTATACCTATGCCGATTTCTCGTTTCTGAGCACGGTATCTGCGATAGCATCCATCGCCATCAAAAACGCGGCGCTGTATGAGCAGGTTTCAGAGCGCGAGCACCTGTTTTCGAGTATGACCGCGTTTATACCGAACGTCATTCTGATCAAGCCCAAGGGCGAGAGCAAATATTGCTTTATAAGCGCCAACACCGAGAAGGTTCTGGGACTTCCTGCCGACTATTTTACCGAGCGCTCAGCCATACAGACGTTGCGTGAAAATGTTGATAAGGAAACTGCCGAAAAGGTCGTATCGGCGCTGTCGGCATCCGACGGCAGCGGCGGATATATGGTAGATATCCCGTTTAAGACAGGCGACGGCAGAGATATTACGCTCAGATGCGCGTTTTCCCCCATTGTGACGGGCGGCATAAAGTCGCACTATGTCTGCGTCGCAACGGACATAACGCAGGATATTGAGGCGCAGCTTCTTCTGCGCAATTCCGTTGAGCTTGCGCAGGATTCCAGCCGCGCAAAGGGCGAGTTCCTATCGCACATGTCGCATGAGATACGCACGCCCATGAACTCCATAGCGGGTCTTACATATCTTGCGCGTGAAATGGTCGGCGAGGGACACGATGATGAGCTGCGCGATTATCTTAACCAGATCGATCAGGCCTCGCAGTATCTTTTGAGCCTGCTCAACAACATAATGGATATGAGCAAGATCGAAAGCAGCAAGTATGAGATAAACACAAAGCCCTTCGATATCTCCGTCGTGCTTGACGAGGTGTATTCCGTGTTCAGCGCGACAATGAGCACCAAGGGCGTAAAATTTATAATCAACACCGACGGGCTTAATGCCCCCAACGTCCTCGGAGACGAGCTTTCCCTGCGCAAGATACTCAATAACCTGCTGTCTAACGCAAATAAGTTTACAAAAGCGGGCGGCAGCGTGACTCTGATCGCTTCACAGAGGCTGATGAGCGAAAAATCGTCCATGCTTCACCTTGAGGTGTCCGACACCGGCGTCGGCATAAGCGAGGACTTTATCGGCCACCTCTTCGAGCCGTACACGCAGGAGCAGAGCGCAAACGGCGGCAGAGCGGCCGGCAGCGGCCTGGGCATGGCGATATGCAAGAGTATGATCGACCTCCAGGGCGGCACTATATCCGTAAAAAGCAAGCTCGGCGCAGGAACGACGTTCTTCGTCGATATTCCGTATCTGATCGGCACAGCGTCGGTCAGGGATACTGCGAGCGTCGACTGCTCGGCGATAAACGGACGGCGCATCATGGTAGTCGACGATGTCGCAATAAACACGACCATTACCTGCCGTCTGCTCGAGAGGCACGGCGCGGTCGTAGACTGCGCGGAAAACGGCAGGGAGGCGGTGGAGCTTTTCCGCTCAAAGCCCGATTATTATTACGACTGCATCCTTATGGATATCCAGATGCCGGAGATGAACGGCATAGAGGCGACCTCGCGCATCCGCGCCTCCGGCAAGCGGTGCAGCCCGGTGATTCCCATACTTGCCATGACGGCGGACGCCTTCATAAACGAGCAGGGAGGAGCGCTCAGCGATTTTTCGGGCTATATCCTAAAGCCCGTAAAGCCCGATGAGCTTTACGCCAAGCTCGTCGGCATATTTGAAAATCAAAGAGGTATACATGCTTAGATCACTTTTCCAAAAAGGCCAGAGCGCGGTCAGCGCAATGTGGAGCAGCAAATACTATCTGCCGGTGCTGCTGATAATGGCAGCTGCCGCGACGGTAACGCAGACCTCGTTTGAGTGTATGTGCCTGTTTGTGCTCGTCGCTATTCTGATGCTTATATTCTGCGACGATATGATGTCTATTCTCGCACCGATCTGCTTCATTTTGCAGATATCGGTCGAATACTACAGGGACTATTCTCAGCTCGTGCCGTATATGATGTACGCGATAGTGCCGTTTACGCTGGCGCTTATATTTAACCTCATATACTATCGCCGCCCTGTGAGAGCCGGTATGCTCAAATACCCTCTCGCGGCGGTATCGCTTGCACTTATCCTCGGCGGCGTCGGGACAATTTCTGCACAAGATTATTTAAAACCCATCAGCATGTATTATATGATTGCCCTTGGGCTTGCACAGCTTGTGCTTTATGTCCTGTTCTGTACCCGTCTTGAGAATAAGCGCGATTATGACAGAGTCGAGCGCGTTGCTCAGACAGTCTACGCGGCGGGAATACTGTTCGCTGTTGTGATATTCAGCTTTTATATTCAAAACCTAGATAAATTCCTCGAAAAGGGCGGAGTGCTGTTTTATAAGCCGCGTAATTATTTGACGACGATGTTTCTTATGTGCTTGCCAATGACCTGCATTCTCGTTCGCCGCAGCAATCTCTATCTTATCGGCACGGCCTTTATGTACATCGCCATGGTCATGACCGGCTCGCGCAGCGGACTGCTGTTCGGCTCGGTGCTGCTTGTGATGTGCGCTATATACATTTATATTACCAACAAGAAAAGCCGCAGACTGTATAATCTGCTGTTCGGCTGCGCCGCGCTGCTCGCGGTGGCGGCGGCTGTCGTTATAGTGCCGGAGCTCTACGCCGCACGCATAGAAAACGCCGCTGCCGGCGATAAGACGCGCATAGAATTTATAAGGCGCGGCATAAACAATTTCCTCAGCCATCCCGTATTAGGCATAGGTATCGGCAGCACTAAGGATATTGAGATATTCAAGGCCTACGTTCCGGGAAGTCTTGTGTTTTATCACAATGCCGTCATTCAGGTCATTAGCTCAATGGGGCTTGCGGGTATCGCGGCCTACGGCTGGATATTTATCAAGCGCCTTAAAATGCTGTGGCAGGGCAGAAAAAGCACCGGAGTATGCGCCTTTGCCCTGTCTTACATCGGCATACTCATGATGAGCATGACAAACCCCGGCATATTCTGCCCGTTCCCCGAGGTGGGACTTCTGACGCTTATGTTTGCAATGATCGAAAAGGAAGAATCAATATAATAAATATGGAGGAAGAAAAAATGAAAAGAGGACTCAGTATCGTGCTGGTGCTCATGCTGCTTGTCTCGCTTGTGCCGCTCCCGGCATTGGCGGCCGGCGAGGGCTATGAGACCATCACAGGCAGCATCATGTTCAATGCCGGGCATGATGACATGGAGACGGATCACCCGTGCCCGTTCACCTACAGCGACGGCTACTTCACCGACACGGCGTATCAGTACAGGCAGGATCTTGCCGCGGTGACCATGGCAATGTGTCTTGCCTCCGGCAACGTCGCCGACCCCGAGCGCTACCGCGAGGGTCCTGCAAACCTTGAGGATTTCTTAAAGCAGATCGGCTTTTCCGGCTTCGAGGCAAACGCGGACTTCGTCACGCGTCCCGGCCGCAACACCTTCGGCGTCGGCATCGCGAACAAGGAGATCCGCGTAAACGGCGAGAAGTACACCGTCATCGCCGTCGGTCTGCGCGGCTGCGGCTACTACGCCGAGTGGGCGGGCGACTTAAACGTCGGTCTTGAGGGTGAGCACACAGGCTTTGCCATCTGCCGCGACAAGGCGCTCGACTTTTTGCAGAGCTATCTTGCAAAGCACAGCGAGATCACAGGCAGGATCAAGCTCTGGTGCACAGGCTACAGCCGCGGTGCGGCTGGAGCAAACCTCCTCGGCGGCGCGCTCGACGATATGTTCATGTCCGGCGCCTCCGTCGGCAAGAACGTCACACTCTCCCCGAAGGATATGTATATCTACACCTTTGAAGCTCCCAAGGGCGCGGATATCAACAAGGTCGGCGGCAGGATATACGAAAACATCCACAACGTCATCAACTACAACGACCTCGTCGTGCGCGTAGCGCCCGAGTGCATGGGCTTTGCCCGCTACGGCGTTGACCACGTCATGCCCTCGGCAAAGCTCGATACAAACTACGCCGAGCTGAAGGAGAACATGCTCAAGGTCTTTGCAACCTTTGAAAATGCTGGCAAATACCGCATTGACGACTTCAAATACGTCACCGTGACCCCGGGCGCGACCGCAGATAAGATCATCAGGAGCATCCGCGGCGACGTCATGACCCAGGGCGAATTCCTTGACATCTTCGTCGAAAAGCTCTTTACAGAGGTATTCACCACCCGCGCCGAGGTCTACGCCGCTCAGGACGACATTCAGGAGCTCGTCCTGCCGCTCATCGGCACCTATCCCGACCAGTGGGAGACTGTCAAGCAGAGCCTTGCGGTCAACGCCAAGGACAACATGGCGCGGCTCATATCGGCGCTTTTAAAGGGCGAGGACAGCGCGGTCGCCGTCGTCGCCGACATATTCCTTGACACGATGCGCGACGCGGGCATCACCGAGTATAACGCCTCTCAGGTCAAGGAGATGGTGCGTCCGCTGGTCAAGATGCTCATGAAGATCGTGACCGCCTGCCCGGACGAGATGGCGACGCTGCTGTACAACATCGTCGGCATCATGAGCGCGCACTACGGTGAGCTGGGCATGTCGTGGATGCTGAGCATCCCGGCCGACTACATGAGCTCGAAGCAGTCGGGCGCCCCGTACGAGCCGCTGCCGTTTACCGACGTGCCCGACGACGCGTGGTACCGTGCAGACCTCGTCAATACCTATGAGCGCGGCCTCATAAACGGCACAGGCGCGAACACCTTCACGCCGAATGCGATCGTCACACGCGCACAGGTCGTGACGGTGCTCTACCGCATGGCCGGCTCGCCATCGGTCGTCGGAAAGACCTGCCCGTTCACGGACAACACCGCCGCCTGGAGCCGCGACGCGATCACCTGGGCGTACAGCACCGGCGTCGCCAGGGGCTACACCGACACGCGCTTTGCCGGCACCGACACCGTCACGCGTGAGCAGCTTGCCTCGTTCCTGTACCGCTACGCCGACAAGATCGTATCCGGCGGCACGCTCAAGGCGCCGATATCCTATGCCGGCACGTTCTCCGATGCTGGACTGGTGAGCGACTATGCCGTACCGGCCATGCGCTGGGCGAATGTAAACGGCATCATCACCGGCAAGCCCGGCGGCCTGCTCGACCCACTCGGCGGCGCGACCCGCGCAGAGTTTGCCGTCATGATATCGCGTTTTGTGCAGCTGTAATATTGCCCATGGCTCCCCTGCGTAAGGGGAGCTGTCACGGCTTGCCGTGACTGAGGGGTCGCTTCCGGCAAAACCTGCACGACGGGCGACCAATGGTCGCCCCTACGGCATAGTCGGAACAAAAATCAATAACGTAGGGGCGGGCATTGCCCGCCCGTTTTTTACGGTTTGGTCGGCAGCTTCCGGTCGGGCAACCGCAATATACGCATCGGTACAATTTTAAATCGCCGCTGAAAAAGACAACCCCACCGGCTCGGCCGCAAGCGTCCGACCCACCTCCCCTTGCACAGGGGAGGCAATCGCACCCGATAACATTGCCGCCCCCCATGGCTCCCCTGCGTAAGGGGAGCTGGCGTGCTATCATCCGAAGTGCAACCCCATG
>URAL01000045.1 GCA_900545805.1 uncultured Eubacteriales bacterium
TCGACATGGCGCCGACATTTGAGAACTTAAACCGCGACCTGTCGTCGCCGGAGGTGCAGCAGTCGCTGGACAATCTGCCGGCTATCATAAGCGAGCTGCAAAGCCTCGTAAACGTCATGCACGCAAGCCAGGAAATGCTCGAGCGCATGACCGGTATGCTCGGCGGCGAGAGCATAAACAAGATAATCGCTTTTACGCAGAAGCTTGAAAACAGCGTGAGCATCGAAACGCTCACCAAGGCTCAGCAGCAGTCGCTCACAGAGCGTATGCAGGCCTGGATTGACTTCGGCAACAGCTATGATATATTCACCCGGCGCACCGAAAAGATGACCTCGACCGTCGTGTTCGTGTATAAATCCGAAGCGATAGGTTAAAAATGAAATTTTCTAAACGAAAGCCTAACCGTATCCCACGGTATGATTACAGTACACCGGGTGAATACTTCATTACAATATGCACGGTAAATCGAAGGAAAATATTTTGGGATGTCGTAGGGGCGAGCATTGCTCGCCCGAATTATGAGTATTTAAATGCTGACGGCAGAACTGTAGAACGACTTATAAAAGAAATCCCTGAAAAATATCCGGCGGTCAATGTTGATAGTTATGCGGTTATGCCAAACCATGTGCACATGCTGCTTAGAATAAACTGCGACGAAAACGGGCGACCAATGGTCGCCCCTACGATATCGACTGTAGTGCAGCAATTCAAGGGAAGAGCGACAAAACTAATAGGGCATGGTTTGTGGCAGAAATCGTACTATGATCACGTAGTTAGAGATGATGCGGATTATAAAGAAATATGGGAGTATATAGAGTCAAATCCATCTAAATGGATAGAAGATGAGCTGTATGAGGAATAAAAAAGACCGTCAAAGACGGTCTTTTTTATTGTTATTTTGTTGTTATTTTATTCGGTCCAGAATATCGAATCGTCGTTTTTCACCCATTCGTCGACATCGACGATGCTGAAAGTGTCCTCGCCGGTGCGGATGATAACGCGCTCGATACCGGCGTTTATGACCTGCCGGCGGCACATCGAGCAGCTTGTGGCGTTTGTAAGCAGCTCATGCGTCTGCGCATCACGGCCGACGAGGTACAGCGTTGCGCCGAGCATATCGCGCCGTGAGGCGGAGATTATCGCATTTGCCTCGGCATGGACGCTGCGGCACAGCTCGTACCGCTCTCCGGAGGGTATCTTCATCTCGACCCTTGCGCAGCGTCCGGAATCGGTGCAGTTTATCCTACCGCGCGGCGCGCCGTTATAGCCGGTCGAAATAATCTCGTCATTGCGCACGATTATCGCGCCGTACATTCTTCTCAGGCAGGTCGAGCGCTGCAAAACAGCGTCGGCGATATCGAGGTAATAGTTTTCCTTGCTTGTGCGCTTATCCATAAGACCGTCCTCCGAAAGCATGATACTTCATTTTACTGTTTCTGCGCCTTTTCGTCAATAGCGCCGCTGTTTTTGATGTGATTTCCTATGATTTCGGAGACCTCTGATATGGTCACGAACGCACTCACATCCGCTTCGTTTATGATATGCTTGAGCTGGCTGACCTCAACACGGGTGATGACGCAGTACAAAACGGTTTTTGTGCTGCCGGATACCAGACCCTCGGCCGATATAAAGGTGCAGGTGCGCCCGAGCTGCTGATAAATGGTGTCGGCAATATCGCTTGCGCGGTCAGTTATTATCATCGCGGCCTTGGCCTGCTCCATGCCCTCCTGTACGATGTCGATAAGCTTGAAGGTGATGAAATAGGTCAGCAGAGAGAGCATTGCCCTGTCCCATCCGAAGAGGATGCCGGCGCTTATATAGATGAAAATGTTTATCATGAATATGATCTGTCCCGTGGATGCGCTTACGTTTTTGGAAAGCAGCATCGCGGCAATCTCCGTGCCGTCGAGACAGCCGCCGTGCCGCAGCACCGTGCCGACGCCGATGCCGAGCAGAACTCCGCCGAATACGACGGCCAGAAGCTCTGAGCTTGTCACCGTCGGGATGAGCTTGCACACTTCGAGAAAGCCCGAGAACGCGGCCATAGCTATAACGGCGCGAAAAAGAAATCCTTTGCCCAGCGCTTTATATCCGACGAAGAAAAACGGGATGTTTATTATGATGACAAGTATACTCAGCCGTATGCCGGACAAGTAGCTTATCATCATGCTCACGCCCGTCACGCCGCCGTCGAGTATAGTGTTCGGAATAAGAAAGCACTCGATGGAAAACGCGGCGCACGCCGCGCCGATGATTATCATGACAACAGGGAAGAGCTGCTCTTTGAAAAAGCGCTTCATTGCTTCACCCTCCTGATATAAAAATTGCGATATAAACAAATTATATCGCAATTGATATGTGGTTTGGTAAACTAAGGGTAAATTATTCAGTCGCCCTCGACCATGCGATAGCCCACGCCGATCTCAGTGAAGATATACTGCGGCTCCGCCGGGCTTTTTTCTATCTTCCGGCGGATATTGGCCATGTGCACGCGCAGCGACTGGTTGTTTCCGCGGGTGCCGGGACCCCAGAGCTCTTTGATTATATAGTCATAGGTCAGCACCTTGCCGGCACATTTGCCGAGCAGCGCAACTATCTTGTATTCGTTCTGCGTAAGGCCGACATTCTGCCCGCCGACGAGCACTTGATGCTTGTCATAGTCGATCTCAAGATCGCCGGACTTGAATTTGCCGGTTGTGGCGATGGTTTCGTTGGCAAGACCCGTGCGCGTATGACGGATGGCGGTGCGTATGCGCGCAAGGAGCTCACCCGCGCCGAAGGGCTTGGTTATGTAGTCGTCAGCACCGAGATCGAGAGCCTCGACCTTATCGCGCTCATGCGCCCGCGCCGAGACAACGACGATGGGCAGAAGCGTCCACTCGCGCACGCTTTTAATGATCTGAAGCCCGTCAATATCCGGCAGGCCGAGATCGAGAACGATGAGATCCGGGCAATGTGAGGTTATCATTGAATATGCCTCCGCGCCGGAGCGTGCGACGATAACGTCATAATCGTTCGAGGTCAGTATCGTGCGCAGAAAGTTTGATATGCTGCGCTCGTCTTCAACAATGAGTATCTTATCGCGGATGTTCATTCTTCTTTCTCCTCCAAAGGTATCGTGAAACTGAAAACGGCGCCGCCCTCGGGACGGTTTGCCGCGCTTATCGTTCCGCCGTGGGCGGTAACTATCGCCTGACACGTGGCAAGACCTATGCCGCGGAATCTGTTGCTGTCGTATGATTTTCCGTCCGCCGGATCGATTTGACCGCGAAACAGAACGGGGATTATTGCCGGATCAAGTCCGGCACCGTCGTCTGCGACCGAGACCAAAGCCCGGCTGCCGCTGCATTTCACATCGAGCCGAAGCTCCGTCATGCCCTCGGCGTGCTTTGCGGCGTTATCCAGAAGGTTCATTATGACCTGCTCAATGAGCATCGCGTCAACATTCACCATCAGAGGCTCATCGGGGATCGTGACCTTGAGATTAACATCCGAGTTGCGTTTTTTGAAATTGGCGATGCACTCGCCGAGTATTTCCTCGATAAGCTCAGGGCTTTTCTCGATGTTTGTCTGCTCCGAGCCGCTTATGCGCGTTATCGAAAGCAGGTTCTCCACCATTCGCACGAGCCATTCCGCGTCCTGCTTTGCGTCGCCCAAAAGCTCGACCCGGTCCTCATGCGAAAGGTGCTCGTCCTCATTCATGACCGTGTCGATAACGCCTATTATCGAGGTCAGCGGTGTGCGCAGATCATGTGATATCGCACGCAGAAGGTCTGCCCGCAGCTTTGACTGAGCAGCCTCGTGCCGGAGCTTTTCCTGCTCGCGTGAGCGCGTTGTGAGCGTTGATATGACTATTGACACCGTCAGCATAGTCAAAAACGTTATCGGGTAGCCGTATATGGAGAAATTGAGCTTCATATACGGATAAGTAAAGGCGTAGTTAACGCCGACAACGCTTATGAGAGAGGCCATAATGCCGTAAAAGTATCCGTCGGTAGCCAGGGAGATGATAAGCACGGCGAGGATGAATACCATAGGTACGAAGGTATCCGTCGTTCCGACGCGGCTGAGCGAGGAGCACAGCACCCACGCAGCGCCGAGCACTGTCAAAAATATCAGCCAGTTGCGCATCGTGCGCAGTATTTCGTTTTCAAGCTTGTTTTGCTTTTTCATAAATTAATTATAGCACATACCATATTAAGACTGTGTTAAGAAATTTATATGTCGTATTTGTGAGCGCTTTAACGAAGCATTGGCGGAAATCAGCCCGTCAAAACCGGCAGGTGTTCGACTTCCATCAGCTATTGACAGAGTTTTTGCAAAGACTGTTGACAAATGCCGCGGCATGGCGTATTATACTAAAGACAAAACCCCATTTGAGGAATAGGAATTGAAAGGAGCGGCGATCATGCATATTGCAAACGTTATAGCTATGAACACCTGTTGTTGCGGCATCTGCGCTTGTCGATGTCGGCGTCGTCGCATGCCTTGATACGGTGTTAAAGCCATATTAGCAGCGGCGATGCTATGCAGCATCGTCGATTTTTTATGTCAAATTTCAGATGAGAGGTAACAGCAATGAGAATTTACAAGTCAGTATCCGAGCTCACAGGGCGTACGCCGCTCATGGAGCTGAGAAATATCGAGGATGAAAACAGGCTCTGCGCAAGGGTGCTTGCCAAGCTTGAGATGTTCAATCCGGCAGGCTCTGCAAAGGATCGCGTCGCAAAGGCGATGCTCGACGACGCCGAGGCGAAGGGACTGCTGGCCTCCGGCGGCACGATAATCGAGCCTACAAGCGGAAACACAGGCATCGGCCTTGCCGCCATAGGCGCGTCACGCGGCTACAGAGTCATCATAGTAATGCCCGACAGCATGAGCATTGAGCGAAGACTGCTCATGACGGCCTACGGCGCTGAGCTCGTGCTTACCGAGGGCAAAAAGGGCATGGCCGGAGCGGTCGAAAGGGCCGAGGAGCTCAAGTCGTCGATCCCCGGCGCGCTGATCCTCGGGCAGTTTGAAAACCCGGCAAATCCCGCCGCGCACAGAGTCACAACAGGACCCGAGATCTGGGAGGATACAGACGGCAAGGTCGATATTTTTGTCGCCGGCGTCGGCACGGGCGGCACGATAAGCGGAGTCGGGCAGTATCTGAAAAGCCGCAAGAACAGCGTGAGGATAGTTGCCGTTGAGCCCAAAAGCTCGCCGCTTCTGTCCGAGGGGCACGCGGGACCGCACGGGCTTCAGGGCATCGGTGCGAATTTCATCCCCACGGTGCTCGACAGGAGCATCTACGATGAGATAATCACAGTCTCCGATGAGGAGGCGTATGCAGCCGGAAGAGCGCTCGCCGCGCACGAGGGCATCCTTGCCGGAATAAGCTCCGGCGCTGCACTGCACGCCGCGACAGAGCTTGCAAAGCGCCCCGAAAACGCCGGAAAATGCATAGTCGCGCTTCTGCCCGACACCGGCGAGAGATATCTTTCCAGCCCAATGTTTAAGGAGAATGACCTGTAATGTTTGACGAACTGCTTGAAACCGTAAATGCTTATCTTATGCGTGACCCGGCGGCGAAAAATCCCTTTGAGGTGCTGTTTCTGTACCCCGGCGTGAAGGCCGTGTGCTATCATCGACGTGCACACTGGTGCTATGAGCACAATCTCATGTTTATAGCCCGCATGATATCCCAAATGGGCCGCCACCGCACCGGTATCGAGATCCACCCCGGCGCTAAGATTGGCCGCCGTCTCGTCATAGACCACGGCATGGGCATCGTTATAGGCGAGACTGCCGAGATAGGCGACGACTGCCTTATATACCACGGCGTTACCCTCGGCGGTACGGGCAAGGACAGCGGAAAGCGCCACCCGACCATCGGAAACAATGTCCTTATCGGTACGGGTGCAAAGGTACTCGGACCGTTCAAGGTCGGCGATAACAGCCGTATTGCGGCAAACTCCGTCGTGCTCAGCGAGATACCGCCCGACAGCACCGCCGTCGGCGTTCCGGCACGCGTTGTAAAGCGCCGGGGCGTCAAGGTGGATTATGCTACCGAGGTCGATCAGGTCAGCATATCCGACCCCATTGCTGAGGAGCTCACAGCTATAAGAAAAGCCCTGTGCGAGATGAACACAAGGCTTCAGAATATGGAGAAATAGTAAAACTCCCACCACTGCGGTGGGAGTTTTTCACTATATCAATTGTTCTTGAGAATAACGTCGTGGCTGCCGCCCTCGACGATGCTGACGGAGGACACGAGCGTGAGCTTTGCATCGCGTTTCAGGTCGGAAAGATTAGTCACGCCGCAGTTGCACATGGTGGACTTAATTTTGTAAACGCTCTTTTCGAGGTTGTCGTGCAGAGAGCCTGCATAGGTTACGTAAGAGTCGACACCCTCCTCAAAGCTGAGCCTGCTCTGACCGCCGAGGTCATAGCGCTGCCAGTTGCGCGCACGGTTTGAGCCTTCACCCCAATACTCCTTGACATAGCTGCCGTTTACGATGAGCTTAGCTGTGGGGCTTTCGTCGAAGCGGGCAAAGTATCTGCCCATCATGAGGAAGTCCGCGCCCATTGCAAGCGCGAGCGTCATGTGATAATCGTGAACAAGGCCGCCGTCAGAGCAGATGGGAACGTATACGCCGGTCTCCTCAAAATACTCATCGCGCGCTGCCGCAACCTCGATCAGAGCCGTTGCCTGACCGCGGCCGATGCCCTTGGTCTCACGCGTTATGCAAATAGAGCCGCCGCCTATGCCGACCTTTACGAAGTCAGCTCCGGCCTTCGCGAGAAAGAGAAAGCCGTCTTTGTCAACCACGTTGCCTGCACCGACCTTGACGCTGTCGCCGTATCTTTCCCGGATATAGTCGATGGTCTTTTTCTGCCAGCAGGAGAAGCCCTCTGAGGAGTCGATGCACAGAACATCCGCACCTGCGTCAATGAGTGCGGGAACGCGCTCGGCGTAGTCGCGGCTGTTTATGCCGGCGCCGACAATGTATCGCTTGTGCTCGTCGAGGATCTCGTTGGGGTTATTCTTATGCTCGGCGTAGTCCTTGCGGAAAACAAAGTAGAGCAGTCTGCCCTCGGCATCGACTATGGGAAGAGAATTGAGCTTGTGATCCCAGATAATATCGTTTGCCTCCTTGAGCGTGGTGCCCTCGGGTGCGGTAACGAGCTTTTCAAGAGGAGTCATGAACTCGGAAACGCGGGTCGTGAGCTCCATGCGCGATACGCGGTAGTCGCGGCTGGACACAATGCCGAGAAGCCTGCCCGTTGCCGAGCCGTCGGAGGTGACTGCCATGGTGGAGTAGCCGTTGCGCGCCTTGAGCTCGAGCACGTCGCCGAGTGTCGCATCCGGGGTCAGATTCGACGCGCTGGGAACGAAGCCGGCCTTGTAGCTTTTAACACGCGCTACCATAGCCGCCTCGTCCTCGATCGACTGAGAACCGTATATGAACGATATGCCGCCCTCCTTGGCCAAGGCTATCGCCATCGTGTCGTTGGAAACAGACTGCATGATGGCCGACGCAAACGGCACGTTGAGGCTCAGCGCGGGCTCCTCGCCCTTTTTGAACTTCACAAGGGGAGTTCTGAGCGTGACCTTATCGGGAACGCAGTCCTCGCTCGTGTAGCCGGGAATAAGAAGATATTCGCTGAAGGTCCTGGAGGGTTCGTTGAAATAGATCGCCATATCGTTTCTCCTTATTATTAAATATTAAACGGTATTTTCGCATAAATAAATAAAACCGTCAATTGACAAATTGACGGTTTTATCGAATGATATTGCTGCTTTTGTTGTCAAACAATGAAGCCGCCGCCGAGCACGCGGTCATCGTCGTACAGCACGGCCGACTGTCCCCGCGCCGGAGCACGCACGGGCTCATCGCAGACTATGCGCACCTTATCGCCCTCGACGTATGCCGTACAGGGCGGGCTTTCCCACTTCGTGTGCCGCACACGCACCGTCGCACGCACGGGACTTTCCGGAACATCGCACAGCCAGTTGAAGTCGCGTGCCGTGACCTCGCTTTTGAAAAGCTCCTCCCAAAGCGCGAGCTCGATCTCGTTCGTCTCGGCGTTTATCGCGGAAATGTAAAGCTTGCGCCCGTTATAAAGTCCCGGGCGGCGCTGGCCGACGGTGTAGCGGTATATGCCCTCGTGACGGCCTATGACTTTGCCATGGAAAACGAAGCTTCCGGCGGGGGGGAGCCCGGCTCTTGCCGCGAGCCAGGAGATATAGTCCTTGTCTGGGATGAAGCATATCTCCATGCTGTCGGGCTTGTGCGCGACGGGAAGCCCGAAGTCCTCGGCGAGCTTGCGCACCTGCTTTTTTTCAAATCTGCCGAGCGGCAGCGTCAGACGGTCGAGCTGCTCTCGGCGTATGCGGCAGAGCATATAGCTTTGATCGTTTGAGGGCATGCCCTTGTACAGAATTCCGTTTTCCGCCCGCGCATAGTGACCGGTGGCTATATTGTCAGCACCGATCTCATCTGCAAAGTCGAGCAGAGTCTTGAATTTGAGCGCTGGGTTGCATATGATGCATGGGTTCGGCGTTTCGCCCCTTAAATAGCTTTCTGCAAAGAGGGAGCACACGCACTCGTCAAGCGCCTTGTGAACATCACGCACCTCGAGCGGGATACCGATGAAGCTCGCTGTGCTCATGGCGTCGGCGAGGGCGTTTTCGTCGGTGTTATCCATATACAGGCCGTGGACATCATACCCATCATCCTTTAAAAGACGCGCACAGACGGCCGAGTCCACGCCGCCTGAAAATCCGAGCACTACCTTTTTCATCTTCTCCCCTCCATCCACACCATCAGCACCGAGATATCCGCAGGCGACACGCCGGAGATGCGGCTTGCCTGACCGAAGGAGCGCGGTCTGATCTTCTTGAGCTTTTCGCGGGCCTCAAGGCGAAGCCCCGTGACCTCGTCGTAATTTATATCATCCGGCAGGAGTCTGTTCTCCATGCCGGCAAAATCCTCGACCTGCTTGAGCTGGCGCCTGATGTAACCATCGTACTTGAGGCTTATCTCCGCCTGGTACCGCACGGGACGCGCAAGCGAGGGACGATCGGAATCAAAGGGCTTGAGCCCCTCGTAGCTAAGCTGCGGACGCCGTATGAGCTCGGCAAGGGAAGCTCCGCTTAAGACGGGCGCAGTGCCGTGCTCCTCAAGATAGGCGTTTAATTCCTCCGACGGCGCCACATGCGTTTTCTCAAGCCTTTTTATCTCGCGCTCGACCTCAGCATATTTCTCCTGCACAGCATCATAGCGCTCCTGTGATATGAGCCCGATGCGAAGACCGATGCCGCAAAGACGCTTGTCGGCGTTGTCCTGCCGGTGCAGAAGCCTGTATTCGCTGCGCGAGGTCATCATACGGTATGGCTCGTTTGTCCCCTTAGTGACGAGATCATCGATGAGCGTTCCTATGTATCCGTCCGAGCGGCGCAGTATCATCGGCTCCTCGCCCTTGAGCTTCAGGGCGGCATTCACGCCGGCGACAAAGCCCTGAACGGCGGCCTCCTCATAGCCGGACGAGCCGTTGAACTGCCCCGCTCCGTAAAGGCCATGAACCTTTTTCGTCTCAAGCGTGGGATACAGCTCCGTGGGATCTACGCAGTCATATTCTATTGCGTAGGCGCAGCGTGTCATCTCCGCGTGCTCAAGCCCCGATATCGTGTGCAGCATTTTCACCTGCACGTCCTCGGGCAGGGAGGAGGATAAGCCCTGAATATACAGCTCCTGCGTGCCGAGTCCCATGGGCTCTATAAAAAGCTGGTGGCGCGGCTTATCGCGGAAGGTCATGATCTTCGTCTCAATGCTCGGACAGTAGCGCGGGCCGATGCCCTCAATAACGCCCGAGTAGATCGGACTGCGGTCGATGTTATCCAATATGATCCTGTGTGTTTCCTCGTTGGTGTAAGTAAGATAGCACACAGCGCGGTTTTCAGGCGGAGAGGTCGTTTCAAAGGAAAAGCCCTCAGGGTCGCTGTCGCCCGGCTGAAGCTCCATTTTTGAAAAATCTACGCTGTGCGCGTTCACTCTCGGCGGTGTCCCGGTCTTGAAGCGGCGCATGGAAAGCCCCAGCGCCTCAAGGCAGGGGGTAAGCCCCTTTGCAGCGGCCAGCCCGTCGGGACCCGAGGAGCGGATAACGTCGCCGACTATCGTTCTGCCGTCAAGATATGTTCCGCAGGCGATAATTGCCGCACGGCAGGAATACACCGCGCCCGTGTGCGTTTTAACGGCGCTCACAGCGCCGTTTTCGGTGCGTATCTCGACGACCTCGGCCTGCTTTACGCGCAGATTCTTCTGATCCTCGAGCGTGAGCTTCATTACCTCCTGATATTTTCGCCTGTCGGCCTGCGCACGCAGCGAGTGAACAGCCGGCCCCTTGCCGCGGTTGAGCATACGGTACTGTATGCAGGCCTTGTCGGCTGCCTTTGCCATCTCGCCGCCCAGAGCGTCAAGCTCGCGCACGAGATGCCCCTTGCCCGTGCCGCCTATGGCGGGATTGCAGGGCATATTGCCCACGCTGTCGAGGTTTATGGCAAAGCATATCGTGTCAAGTCCCATGCGTGCGGCGGCAAGCGCGGCCTCTATTCCCGCGTGACCTGCGCCGATGACGGCTATATCGCATTTTCCGGCATTATACTCAGTCAATTTCGTTCACCCTTAAATCATACATAATCAAAAGCCTGCCGCTTTTAACGCTTATCTCCGCCTGCCGCGCAGCAAAGCTGTTGCTCACGCCGAGGGGGAAGTCGGAGGTTATCCCGGCATCATTAAGCTCGTATTTGAGCCCCTTTATGGAAACGCCCTCGGCTCTGCCGTCGATGCAGAACACGGAAACGTCGCCCTCGCCCTCAATGCGGAGAGTGCTGTTTTCTATCGCCGTCCAGACATATTTTTCGCCGAACAGCCAGCCGCGTGCGCCGTGACTTAAAAGATACAGCAGCGCCTGCATGTTTGCAATCGTGTGATCCGGCCGCTTACCTCCGAGTCCTCCGTAGACGTAAAAGCGCCTGTAGCCCTTTTCGAGGCCGAGCTTTAAGGCAAACATAGTATCCGTATCGTCCTTTTCAACGGGAAGCTGCATAACGTTCGGGTGCTTGGGAGCTTTCCCAAGCGAGTCAAAATCACCGAGCACCAGGTCGGGGATAATGCAGTTTTTGCAGCAGTATTCAAAGCCGGCGTCGGCGGCGATGACATAGTCGCTGTCGTCGGGCATTTCGCGCAGACCGAAAAAATCACCCGCGCCGATTATATAGCATTCATGTCCGTTCATATTAAGCTCCGCATGTGAATTTTTATTTTATAATGCTCTATAATATCATATATGCCGATGAATTAAAAGCCCGGCTGCACGCTCATGTAAACAAACTGTGAAAACTCTTGTGAAGCAGTATTCTTTATTATATACTGATGCCGCGATTCATAACAATCGCATGAGATCTTCAGGTATGCAAGTAAAAATCAGTATTATTAAACCGAAAGGAATCGAGAAAAATGAAAAGAATTATATCCGTACTCCTTGCGGCGGCGCTGCTGCTGTGCTCACTTACGGCCTGCTCTTCGAAAGACGAAGCCAAGCTTACGAGCAAAGAGCTTGCCGACGTCATCAACGCAAACGGCAACGATATGACCGAGCATAATCCGGCGGTCGCGCTTGACAGCGATGATGAGAATCTCAGCAATCTGTTTACATGGTATGAATGGGACAAGGCCAAGTTTGAAACCGGCGCGTTTTCTTTCTCGCTCATGAACGTGCAGGCTTACACGATAGCCGTCGTAAAACCCGCCGAGGGACAGAAGGACGCTGTGCTCAAATATTTTGCCGATTATCAGAAGCAGATGGAGACAAACTTCGATAAGTACCTTATCGACCAGTACGACATTGCAAAGGCTGCCATTACGGAAGAGGTAAACGGCTATATCGTCTTCGTCATGGCCGAGAACGCCGACGACATCGCCGCGAACATCAAGGCAAAGCTCAAATAATATTATTTAATGGTTTGACTTGCCTTTGCTGCCGTGATATTATGTAAATCAGCAAAAACTTTGTCGGAGGTGCGGCATGGCAGGAAACACCGTGTTTGACCCACAAAAGCTGCAAAGCGGCAACCTTGCCGATTGCGAGGAGCAGCAGATACTTGAGCTTGCAAAAAAGCTCTGCCGCATAGCGGCCGAGGAGTGTGGCGAAAACGGATATAGAGGCGGCATACGTCCGGGCAATATCTATGTTGCCGAGGATGGACGCGTCGCCGTCGGCAAGACGGGGAAGGCCGGTGAAAACGGCTGGACCAAGCTTGAGCTTGAGTATATGGCGCCGGAGATGTTCTGGAACGGCGAGGAGAGTGCGGCCGCGGATGTTTATTCTATCGCACTTATCATGTATGCAGGCTTAAACGGAGGAAGACTCCCGTTTGCCCAGACAGGAGAACAAAGCGCGGAAAAGCGCGCACACGCCCTGCGGCGGCGCATGAGCGGAGACAGCTTCCCGATGCCGGAGGGCGTATCGGAAAAGCTCCTTGAAATTTTAAAGTGTGCGCTGGCCTTTGAACCTGAGCGGCGATATGAAGATCCGTATGCTATGCTCAAGGCACTGTGGGAGTACTGCGGCGACGAGCCTGAGGAAATAAAGCGCATCCCGGCCGCCTCTCCCGCGCCCGAACCGAAGCCGGAGAAAAAACCGGAGCCCAAGCCAGCACCGAAACCGAAGCAGGAGAAGCCTGCTCCGAAGCAGGAAACGCCGAAGCCGCAGGCGAAAGCAGCGGATAAAGCGCCCGCGCCGGTAAAGCCTGCCCGCACTATACACGAAAGGCGAGCGGAAAAACGCTCGGCGATAGCGCTTGCGGCGATACTGCTTCTTCTTGTCGGCGTCGGACTGGCGCGCAGCAGCGTCAGCTTCAATGCTCCTTCACCCGTCGTGCAGACCCGGCAGCCAGTGTCAGAGCACACAGCTTCGCCGAGCGCGGAGCCGACAAAAAGGCCTGAGCCGAGCAAAGCTCCCGCCGATGTGCAGTACATGCTCTATTCCGAGGATGTTTCATGGCAGGAGGCTGAGGACAGCTGCCGTGAGCTCGGCGGGCATCTTGCGACGATAAAGGACGAAGCGGACTATGACAAGCTCTGTCAGCTGCTTGCCGACTGCACCGCTCAGTATGTGTGGATCGGCGCATATCGTGCGCCTGACGGTCAGATAAAATGGGTCGACGGACAAAGCCATGATTTTTATGCCTGGGCGCAGGGCGAGCCGTCCATGACCGATTCATACGACGGCGCGGAGGAAAACTACGTCATGCTTGTAAAGCAGCCCGACGGTACATGGCTCTACAATGACAGCCGCGAAAACCCCATGGCGCAGTATTCAAGCTTCTACAGCGGCAAGCTGGCCTACATATGCCAAGTAGGATAACAAAAATCCGGAGCTCAGCTCCGGATTTTTCAGCGTGTCAAAAAAGCCAATGGCTTTTTTGCACGCTTCAAATACGCCACA
>URAL01000046.1 GCA_900545805.1 uncultured Eubacteriales bacterium
ATGAACAACAAAGCAGCCAAGGGCACATGGGCGGCCGCGTTTACGGTCGCATCGGTGTGGTTCGGCACCCACGTCGGCGGCGGTTTCGCCTCCGGTAACCAGGTAGTCAACTATTTTTCTCAGTACGGCTGGATGGCGGTAGCATTCCCCATCATCGCAATGGGCATACTCGCGCTTGTTATGTACACAGTCATGAAATTTGCAAAGCTCAGCGGCTTTACCAACTATAAGGACACCTTCTCGGCACTTTATCCGAAGCCCTGGATGGAGGTATTCTTCGAGATATTCTATATCATCATCCTGCTTGCGGCAGTCGGCGCGGCGGTCGCCGGCGCGGGCGAGGTCCTCGCGAACTTCTTCGGCGTCGACTACACCGTCACGGCAACCAAGTTTCTGTTTAACCTCCTCGTCGTCGCGCTGCTCATCGTTCTGAGCATCTTCGGCGTTAAGCTCGTTATCGCGGCGTCCACCGTTCTTTCCATCGCCATCCTCATCTCCACCGCAGTCATCGTCGTTACCGGCTTTGCGACCGATCTTGACGCGATCTCCGCACAGTACCTGAGCGCAAACAACCTCCAGGCCGCGGCATATACCGACAGTCCGGCAAAGGCCGTATGGCTCGGCATCGTTATCTACTCTGCCTTCCAGTGCGTCTCCATCCCTCCGATGATCGCAGCGAGCGAGGGACTGTCCGTCAAGGGCATCAAGCGCGCAAACATCCTCGGCTGGCTCATGAACGGCCTTGCACTGGCTGCCTCCGCGGCAATGCTCTGCCGCTGGTATCCGCTGCTTGCCGCACTTCAGGGCGCAGGCATTGAGGGCTTCACCAACGCGATAAACGGCATCCCCAACCAGACGGTTCTGACGCTCGTCGGCATCAAGTGGATGATGATCATCTTCAGCATCCTGCTGTTCAGCGCCTTCGTATCCACCAGCGTCACCCTCGTGTTCACCATGATCCAGCGCTTCCAGGGTCACTGCTTCCCCCAGACCATCCACAACGAGAAGGTCCGCGGAGTTATCGTCGGCGTTATCGTGATCACTATCTGCTTTGCCGTCTCCCTGCTCGGCCTCGGCAAAATCATCAAATACGCCTACGGCTACGACGGCTACTACGCCCTCCTCGTCATCTACCTCCCCGTCCTGATCTGGGGCATCCCCAAGGTCAGGAAGCTCTCGGCGGAAAAGAAAGCCGAGCTCGAACAATAAAGCTGATTTCAAGCACCACCGGGAAACCGGTGGTGTTTGACAAGGAAATTCAATATGAAAATTGCTATGATAGGCTCCGGCGCGGCCGGCAGCGTTTTTGCCTCATATCTCAATAAGGGCGGCGCCGAGCTCTGGCTTGTTGACCGCTACAAGGCGCACATGGACAAGGTCGCCGAGTGCGGCATGACCTTCCTGAGTCCCTCGGGCGAGGAGCTGCTCACGGGCTTTCACACCGCCGCCTCCGCCGAGGATATAGGCGTAATGGACATGGTCATACTCATGGTCAAGGCCACTCAGACCGACGGAATAATGCCCTCAGTCATGCCCTGCATCGGCAGGGAAACGGTAGTCGTTTCCCTGCAAAACGGAATCGGCAACGACGATGTGCTTAAAAAATACGTCCCGGCGGACAGAATACTCTACGGCTTCGGCACGATAGGCACGGAGCTTCCCGAGCCGGGCAAATGCGTTTCAAAGCCCGAAAGCGGCGTTATCATGCGCTTCGGCGCGGCGGAAAACGATCCGGTTTCCGAAAAGGCCGGCAGAGCGCTTGAGAAGTGCTTCTGCGACGGCGGCTGCCTGACGAGCTTTGAAAAGGATATCCGCCCCTTCGTGTGGAAAAAGGCGATATCCAACAGCGGCTACAACACGCTCTCGGCGCTCACGCGGCTCAAGGTCGGCCCCATGCTCGACTGCGAGGAAGGCAGACAGCTCATAAAAAGCGTATGGGCAGAGGGCTGCGCGGTAGCCAAGGCTCTCACGGGCGTCGACCTTTGGGAGGAAATGCTCGAGGAGCTGCCGAGACTCCGGGAGGGCTTTGCGAAATATTACCCCTCCATGGCACAGGACGTGCTCATCAACCGGCGTCAGACCGAGGTTGAGCTTTTAAACGGCGCAATTGTGCACTATGGCAGGCTCCTCGGCATCCCCACCCCCGTCAACGAGGCGCTGACGCTCATGATACAGACAATACAGAAAAACTACGATATGCAGTATTGCAAACAATAAGTAATATCTGATTAAATTTTATAAGGAGACGAATAGAAATGAAAATTGCAATGTACGGTTCCGGCGCAGCAGGCAGCGTTTTTGCTTCTTACCTGAAGAAGGGCGGCGCAGACATGATCCTCATCGACCGCTATGAGGCTCACATGAAGAAGGTTGCCGAGGACGGCATGCACTTCACCATCCATCAGGAAGAAAACGGCGCATACACCGATTATGATTATCAGCTCAAGGGCTTCCGCACCTACACCAGCTCCGCAGCAGCCGCAGAGGCCGAGGGCAAGGTCGACGTTATCATCTACATGACCAAGGCAACCCAGCTCGAGCAGGCGATTCAGGACTCTCTGCCCGTCGTTGGCGACAGCACCGTCGCCGTTTCCCTCATAAACGGCCTCGGCAACGACGACAACCTCTTCAAGGTCTTTCCGAAGGAGCGCTGCGTCATCGGCTCCGGCGTTCTCGGCACCGCACTGCCCGAGCCCGGCCACTGCGTGTCCACACCCGCCGGCGGCGTTCAAATGAATTTCGGCGGCGCCGTAAGAAGCGAGCTCAACGACGCTGCGTGCGCCGAGATGCTCAAGTGCTACCGCGACGGCGGCTGCGACGCATACTGGCGCGATGGCGAGCCGGGCACCGACAACAATATCTACAAGTTCATCTGGAAAAAGGTCTGCGTCAACGCGACCGTCAATACCGTCTGCGCGGTGCTTCGTCTGAAGATCGGCGAGGTAGAGGCCGACCCCTGGGGCCAGCAGCTGTTCCACGGCGTTATCCGCGAGACCTGCGCTGTCGCCACCGCAAAGGGCGTTCCCATGGATGCCGACGAGTTCATCGCTCACGATCACAACGACATCGTCACCAACATCGGCGACTACTACCCCTCCATGTGTCAGGATGCACTGTTCCATCAGCGTCAGACCGAGATCGACGTTCTCAACGGCAAGATCGCAGAGTACGGCAAGGAGCTCGGCATTCCCACCCCGACCTGCGACATCCTCACCAAGGTCGTTCACTGCATCCAGGACAACTACGCAAATCAGTACTTCCAGGACAAGGACGGCAATGCCTTCCACATCGGCAAGTAATTTTAAGCATGAAAAAATCTCCGGCCATTGGCCGGAGATTTTTTGTCGTTTTATTGCCGGTGAAGTTTATTCTTTCAGCATATCTCGGATTCGAGCCTTGCAATAAGGCCATCGAAAAGCTCCTTATTATTCTCGATTGCGATCTCGGGCTCGCGCTTGGTGGTGTGAGCAAAAACGGGCTCGTTCATCTTCGTTGAATATACGGCCTTGAGGATGCGCACGGAGTCCATGCCGCACCTTGCAAAATGAACGGCGGCCGAGGCAAAGGGCGCTCCGGCAGGGGCGAGCTTATCGGCTATGGGCTCGAGCGTTTCGACGATGCGGATGGACATGTAGAATATCTCGTCGATGATGCAGCAGGCGGTGCGATAGGCGGCCTCAAGCTCGGTGTCGTCGGCGTTTTCCTGCTTAAGCAGCTTTTCAAGCGGCTTTTTGGCCTTGTTCTCCTCATCTATAAGATGCAGGAAATAAACCCGCAGCTTCTCCATATCCTGCTCGGCATGCAGCATGTCGGCATCCTCGGACGCGGTGACGCGAATGGCGCGCAGCGCCATTGATGCGGCGCACATCGAAGAGCCCGCCGCGGCCGAGCCCAGGCCGAAGACGTCCTTGGGGTCAGCCATCATAACGGAGTATGCTTTAAGAGTCTTGTCCGAATAGCTTTCGGTCATAAGATCTCCGATATTTATTTTTTCTGTCATGATATATCTTCCTTTCCTTTGACAATTGAAAACGGGAGTTTTATAATTCTATTGATAAATATACAACAAATATTTGATATTTACAAGTGATTATGCTACAGGAGCAAATAAAATGAAAATTCTGCTTTGCGGAGACATTAATTCCGGAAAATCCACACTCATACGGCGGCTCGTTTCCGACCTGAACCGCCCGGCGCACGGATACATCACCGTACGCATGCCGGAGGATGAACGCGGCGTTTCGCACGTCTATCTTTACGATATCTCCTCCCCGCCGGAGAGAATAGAGGACGCGCAGGTCATAATGCGCATTCGCGGCGATAAGCTTGAAAAGCACCCGGAGTATATGAGCAGCATCGCAGCTCCCATATTGGAATCCATCCCCGAGGGAAGTCTTGTCGTTCTCGACGAGCTCGGAACGCTCGAGGAGCACGAGGAGCGCTTCAAGGCCGCCGTTATGAAAATACTCTCCGGGTCCTACGACGTTCTCGCCTCGGTGAAGGCGCAGAACACCGGCTTTCTGCGCGATATCCGCCGGCATCCGGACTGCGAATTATATATCATCACGCCTGAGAACCGTGACGGCTTGTATGCCCAGCTGAGAAGGGAATACAAGATATAGTGTTTCCTTTTTCTTTCAGAAAAAGTGCACAAATCGGGCGTTAAAAATATGTGAGAAAATTTACTGACATTTTCACAGAATTATGTTGACTTAAAGGGCACAGATTGATATTCTGTCATTACAGCGAAAAAATCAGGGGGCATCCATGAAAAAAATTACAGCACTGCTGCTTGCCGTGCTTTGCATGCTTTCAGTCTGCGCGTGCAATAACGACGGGGATAAAACGGCAGACGTTTCAGCAAAAGACCTTATCGCGGCAACGCTCAACTCGGAAAAGCCCGAGAACGCCGACACACTGTGCGGCTCGGACGATCAGAGCTTGAAAAACAAATTTTATTACTTCTACGGCATCGAGACAAGCGCCGTGCGCGACTACGCGATAGTATACTCCTCGGCTGCGAAATCGGACGAGATAAGCGTTCTTGTCGCCGCCAAGGGCACGGATATGAAGACCCTGACCGACGCGCTGGAGGGACGGCGCGAGATGCAGCGTCAGACCTTTGAGCTGTACAGCCCCGAGAGCGTCGAGATGCTCAAGAGCGCCGTTATATTCACGCAGGGAGACTATGCGGTGATGATAGTGGCAAAGGACCCCACGGCGATAGAAGGCAGAATAAAGGAGCTTCTGAAGGACGCCAAGGCCGTCGAAAAGGAGTCCAAGGCGTATTATGACACGGCCGCCGTCGAGCCGACGCCGACCCCGAAGCCCAGCTATGACTATTCAAAGCCCGTTCCGCAGGCCGGGGCGAAGGATAATTCCTGGTTCAGGGACGCGGCCTTTGTGGGCGATTCGCGCATGGAGGGCATAATGAACTATGCCGACTTCGAGTACGCTTCGAATTTCTCACATGTCGGCCTGAACGTCGCGGACGTGTTCACAAAGCCCTATATCGAGACGGAGTCCGGCTCGGTCACGGTCGCCGACGCTCTGCACAATGACCTGAAATACGGCAAGGTCTACGTCATGCTCGGCATAAACGAGCTGGGCTGGTATAACCTCGATAAATTCGTCGAATACTACGGAAACATAGTCGATCTCCTGCGCGAGACGCACCCCGAGGCCGACATATACATAATAAGCATACTGCCAGTCGGCGCAAAGGCCGCAAAGAGCTCGGACATGCTGAATAACGACAGAGTGCAGATGTTCAACGAGCGCATACAGGGCATGTGTGCCGATAAGAAGGTCTATTTCGTAAACGGCTTCGAGGCACTTGCCTCAAACGGCTCACTGCCCGACGACGCCTCCCCCGACGGCATCCATATGCAGCCGAGCTACTGCCATAAGCTGACCGACTATCTCCTGACTCACACCGTAAGTAAATAAAGCTTGAAGCGCCGTCCGGAGGACGGCGCTTCAGTCTGTCAAAAAACCTATGCTGCCGATTAAATACAACCGCGCAGCAGGGGAGCTTGAGGGGCAGCGAAGCGAGCTTTCTCATGAAGCGTAAGCTTCACAAAAAATGCGGCGTTTTTCTGCACATGCAGGTATAACCCGATGCTGATGCATCGGGTTATAAAATTATCTGAGCTTTACGCAATAGTAGGACAGAAGGTAGGTTTTTTCCGACTTGTATGCATTCCATACGCGGTCGGCAAGCTCCTCGGGCTGACCGGCCTTGCGCTGGAAGGTGCGGATCTCCTCAATGACCTCCTGCATGTCATTTTCGCAGTCCTCCTCAAGGTCATAGAATCTGTCGCAATTGGTGTAGGCATACACCATGAGGCTGCGGTATCTCCCCTCGGGCTGGGCCTCGAACTCCGAGCGCATCTGAGCCACCAGCGCGTCAAGACGGGCCATGTGGGAATATTTTATCGCTTCGATTTCGGCGGCGGCAAGCGCCTTCTTGTACTGATCGCGGCTGAGGTCGCCGGCCTGGAGGAGCACCTCCTTGGCAACGTCGGTGTAAGTCGCCTCATCGGCGATTATCCGCTGTGCGCCGTCCCTGAATATTTCAACGTCCCAGCGCGTCGTGTCAACGCCGAGCAGACGGTCTATCTGCCTGTGATAGTTTGCCGCCTCGTTTTTTATCTGCTCTGTCGTGAGGTTCTGGGCGATGACGTAGGACTTTAAAAGATCATACTGGGCCCACACGAAGCAGCCTGCTATGACGGCCAGAAGCAGCGCAATATAGACAGCCCAGGTCGCAACGAGCTTTCCGGTGTTCTTTTTGAGCGTGTTGCGCGGATTTTCCTGCGTTTTGGCAAGCGACTCCGTCTGCGGCAGCCTGCCGGTATTGAGGTATTCCGAGTATGCATCGCAGACAGTGTTCGGGTCTCCGAACATGACCATGCGGCCCTTGTCGAGCCACAGCACCTTGTTGCACTGCGACCTGACCGCTTGCAGCGAGTGTGATACCATGAGAGCGGTCGTATCGCCGTTATCTATGATGCTCTGCATCTTCTGCTGGCTTTTTCTGCGGAAATCGCCGTCGCCGACGGCGAAGATCTCATCAAGGATTATTATATCGGGCTCGATCATGCTGGCTATCGCAAAGGCGATACGGCTCTTCATGCCGCTCGAGAGCGTGCGGAAGGGGCTGTTCTGAAACTCGCGCATCTCCGCAAAGTCGATGATCTCATCGTATTTGGAGTCTATAAACTCCCTGTCGTAGCCCATGAACGCACCGCGCAGATATACGTTCTCCCTGACCGTCATTTCGCGGTCAAAGCCCGTGCCAAGCTCGAGCAGCGCGCAGATCCTGCCGGTCTTCTCGATTGTGCCGGAGGCGGGGGTGAGCGTTCCGCTTATGGCCTTCATCATCGTCGACTTGCCCGCGCCGTTTTTGCCGATAACACCGAGCATATCGCCCCTTTCAAGGCTGAAGGATATGTTTTTGAGCGCCCAGAACTCGTTATTGCGCGGAGCCTTGCCGAGTATGCGCTTTACGATGTCCGAGGTCGAGCGCGAGTCCTGCTTGCGGTAGCGCACAGAGACATTGTCGAGAACAAGTATCTTGTTTCCGTCCATCAGAGCACCTCCTTACACATACAGCGCGATCTTGTCGCGCGCGATGCGGTAGGTAAACCAGCCGAGGAAGGCGCAGACCGCGGCCATTGCGAACATGATAAGATGCGTCGAGGGGTTCGGAATGGTCGAGTGTATGATGAGCTGGCGGAAATAATCAACGCACATATACAGGGGATTGCAGTTTAAAAGCCTGCGCATGATGCCCGGCAGGATCGACGGATCATAGAATATCGCCGAGGCGTACATGACTATGCGCGTGACGACGGGCCAGAGGTAGTTTACGTCACGGAAGAATATATACAGCGTGCTCAAAAACATGCCGATGCCGAAGTTTATGAAATAAAGACATACCATCGGGTACAGCAGATATAAAAAGCGCCAGTGGAAGCTTATATTGTCTATGGCGACGAAGATGAAAAATACAAGCAGGGAAACGGCAAAGTCGATCGCCTGCGCGACGCTCTGCGAAACAAGGAAATAGTGCTTGGGAACGGGCACCTTGCTGTATATCTGCGCGTTGTCGTAGAGAACGCGCATGGCGCTTCGCGTTGCCGCAGAGAAGTAGTTAAACAGCAAAAGTCCGCAGAACAGGTATATCGTGTAGTGCGGCATATTGCGGCCGAAAAACGTGCCGAAGACCACGTCCATGGTCAGCAGCAGAAACAGCGGCGAAAGCGCGCTCCAGAGTATGCCGAAGGTAGTGCGCTTGTATTTCTTGATAAAGTCTCGCCTTATAAGCTCAGAAAGCAAAAAACGGTGATTAGCTTTGTCCGAAGTCATAAAACGTCAGTTCTCCTTGAAAAGCAAAAAACTGTGGAAAAATCACACTATCGCGCTATTATACCACAGTTCTCCGCACAATTCCATATTAATTTTCGGACACATAGTTCAGATAGTCCTCGGGCGTGTTGAAATCGCGTGTAAAGCTGTCGAGAATAACGAAGCTTTCGCCGATCGCACGGCCGTCAAGAGGCAGACCGGCATACAGGTGATACACCTGCCAGCCCTTGCACTCGTTTAGCTCGCCGCTGACAAATTTTCCGCGCACCTCAAGGTACAGCGAGCGGAAAAGCTCACCCGAGCCGATAAGCACGGCACATATGCTCCTCTCGCTTCCGAAAAACAGCAGCGGTCTTTTTCCTCTGTGCGCGATAACTGTTTTTATCGCGTCCTCGGAATACAGCACGTCGCCGTATAGAAAGCACATGTCGTCGCCGATGAGCTCGGCGGTGAAGCGGTCTATCTCAAGGACATTGTTCTTCGGCTCGTATCTGCTCGCACCGGGGATATCGACGGACGTATCGTGCGAGGTGATTAAGACCTCAGCGGCCTTGTCAAACTTATGCACAAGGCGCACTGTGCGCTCAAGCAGCGTCTCACCCGAAACTCTTATATCGTGCTTTTTGTGCCCCATGAAATCGTTCCAGCGGCTGCCCCTGCCGTCGGCCATTATGACATATCTCATTTTATTATCCCGTGCTCGCGGTAGAAGTCTCCCAGCCTGCCGTAGCGCTGCGGCCCCCAGAGCTGGATGATGTTCACGCCAGAGGAGGTGTTGGCCTCGATGACGGTAAAGCCGTCGTCGGTCGGGAGGATGTCCCATGCTATGATGTCAAGATAGGGGAAGGCGCGGCTTATCTCCATGACTCCGGCCTTTATCTTATCCCAATCGGGGATATAAGCGCCCTCTATCTGCGCGTTCGTATCCGGATGCGTGCGGTAGACGGTGAGATTGTGCAGCGTGCGGGCATAGCTCATCCGGCCGGTTTCAATATCGACGTTTGCGACAAGGCCGCCGCGGCTGCCGTTATCGACAGAGCCCGTCCAGTCGGCGCCTATGCGCTGCACGGCAAAGCAAAGCTCAAGCTCCTTCGTCTCGGCGCTGCGCAGGACGATCATGCGCAGTGTGTTTGCGCTGTTGGCGTAGATTTTGTTTAGATAAGCGGCCTGATGCGCGTAGGCGCAGATGAGCCACTCGGTGTCGCGGCGCAGACGCTGGGTAAGCTCTTTTTCCGTGTGCGGCTCGTCGTTGCAGATGATGCCGTGGCCGTTATATTTTACGACATACACGCCCTTGCCCTTGCCTGCGCGCACGGGCTTTACGACGAAGGCGCCCGTTTCATGCAAAAGCGCGATGAGATCGTCATAATCTGTTATGACGCGTCCGTTCATCCCGGCAAGGCGCCTGCCCTTCTTGATGCAGTATATCTCCGGCGTTTTGCAGTAGCGCTCTATTATCTGCGTGAAAACGACCTTGTTGTTGAGCATTTCGCTGTACGGGTCGTTTATGCAGCGCGAGCGATACCAGTCAAACTCGGAAAGGTACTGCTTTTTATCGTTGTGCTTAAAGTCGTACAGAGCTGCCTGATCGACCATATAGCCGCCGAAAATGCAGTAGTAAAGTCTTGTGTGCAGCGGAAGCTTAAAGTGATTGGGCGCAAACAGTATCCTCACTATCCACAGCACCATCAATTTGATTTTGGCGAGCAATGTGCTCAGAAATCGCATCATGTTTATCCCTCTCCATGCAGTCGATTATAAGCTCGGCGATCTTGTCGGTAGCGCGGCCCGTGAGGTCGGGCAGGTATCTGCGGCAGAAGCGCCTGTAGTTATCCATGTCGTATTCGCCTCTGTCGATAGCGGCGACAAGCTCCTTAGGGTCGCGGAATATGCAGTCGGGGAACTCATCGAAGAGCTTGACGTTCAGGCCGTTGTGGTCAAGATAGTCCTCGTAGTCGAAAAGGTAAAAGTACACGGGCTTGCCCAGAAGCGCGGCCTCGATCATTATTGCCGAATAGTCGGTTATGACGCAGTCGCACACCGACAGAACCGTTGAGGTCGGTACCCTGTGGCAGGTGACGGCCGGGGCGAGCGACGCATAGTTTAAAAGCTGGTTCGGGTGGCGCTTTACGACGAGTATCTGATCACCGTTGAAGTCAAACGCATCGACGAGCGGCTTGGGGTCGAGCATCTGCCCCTTGCGGAAGGTCGGGGCGTACAGTACGATCTTTTTACCAATGTACCAGGGGTAGGCCTCATAAAACCGGCGGCGGGCCTCCTCCTGACCCTCGCGCAGCTTATCCATGCGCGGAAGTCCGACGTTATACAGAATATCGGGATCGATGTCAAACGACGCGCAGTAGAAGGGGTTGAAGGCCCTGCCTCCGGCTATGACGACGTCATAGTTGCGGTGCATGCGCATTTCGCGTGCGATCATGTCGCTGCGGCCGAATTTTTTTCCGAGCGACTGGTAGCCGGACTTTTTGATCTTGCCCATGGCGTGCCACATCTGGATGACGGCCAGTTGCTTTTTGTGGTGCAGCACCGATACGGCCGGCCAGTAGGAATCGAGCACGCACACCGAGGCCGTTGCGAGGTGATACATGCTGCGAAGCGTCGCGCCGGAGTATTCAAGCACGCTTGCAAAGCCCTTATCCATACGCTTTGTTATGATGACGATATTCGTCTCGGGTCTGAGCTCTTTAAGGCGGCGGCTTAAAAAATCAATATCCTCCGTCACGGTGTTCGACTGACGGCTGAGGAATAAGACCTTGCTTTTGTCCGTCGGGAAGAGCTTCAGGAAAAAGTAGATGAAGTTCATCACCCAGCGCAGCAAAATAACAGCTATTCTCATACTACTCCTTTTATGCCCCGTGCGGGCACAAGTGAAAATCGACTTATTATACGCGCAAGCAAAAGCTTTGTCACTACAAATTTGTTAACATTAACAGAGCTTTTTACCGGCTCTCTTGAGTTCAAGCTTATGCGCAAAGTATGCGTGAACATTCTCGTTATACGTCGGGTAGCGGTGCAGATCCTGATGCGTGTTTATCTCAAGTATCTTAAAGCCGGAGTCTGTTATGACGACGTCGAAGCCGAGATATTCAAGCGGCGATATGTAGCGGCACACCTCGGGTATGACGGAGAGCACCTCATCCCAGTGAGGGAGATATCCCTCGATCCTCGCGCCGGTGTCCGGATGGAGGGGGCAGGGGCTTATGACATGCTCCTTTATGACCTCGGCGTCGTGGAAAAAGCCCGTTTTTTCATCGACATAGGCGAAGACGCCGCCGGAGCCGATATTGTCGGTAAAGCCGGTGCTTTTTGTCCCGATGCGGAAGTAGGCGTTTTCGATAACGGGGTCGAGCCCGCTGCGGTTTATGACCATGATGCGCACTGTGCACGCGACCTCGCTGTATATTTTGCGAAGAGCGCTATGCATGACGATGTACTCGGAGATGTTATAGTAATCGTTGAGCGATGCAAAGAACGTGAGCATCTCGCTCCCGGTCTTTTCCTCGCCGTTTACGGTGTAGCGCTCCCCGTCAAAGCCGAGCCTGTAAAAGCCTATGCCGTGCGAGCCGACGGTGGGCTTCATGGCGAGAAGCTTCCTTTCGCGCAGAAGCTCGAGCAGTCCGTCAAGGCTGCGGGGAAGATATTCGGGGCAGTCGGGCATTTTCAGAAGCTCCGTTTTTCCGTTTCGCGGAACGATGTGGTAGTAATACTCGGGAAGATACCGGCGGTATTTATCCAGACAGTAGCGCAGCGAGACCTTATCCCACAAAAGCTTGCGGTATTCATTGTTCAAGGGCCTGAGCCATTTGTAGTCGCGGTCGGACAGGCAGTCGCGCCAGTTATCCTCCGTAAGGCCGTACTGCTTTATATGGTAGGATAAAAAGCCGCGCTCGTGCGCCCATTTTTTCTCCGCTGCCGTTGTGTATTTATCGTGCATATCCTCGCGCAGAGCCCTTTTCCAGCCGCGGTACATATAGTCCATAAAGCCGCGGCGCTTTGCCCGAAAGCTCCAAAGATAGCGGTCGATTATCGTCATTGCGCGCTTAAAGCCGACAAAGCGCGGTTTTTTTGCGCGCTTAAAGCGGATGAATTCGGCGGTTTTGTCGTTAAGATTCTCAAGGTAAGTGAGATCCGCGCCCGTATCCACGCGCAGTATCTTAAAGCCGCCGTCCGTCAGGCGAAGGGCAAAGCTCATGTATTCAAGCTCGTTAAACTCCGCGGC
>URAL01000047.1 GCA_900545805.1 uncultured Eubacteriales bacterium
ACGCTTCCGTGTATAAATATTCACTTTTGGGGACTAATCACATGATTTCGAGTGCTGCACCTTCGACCACTCGGACAACTCTCCGTATTACTCAAGTGTAATCCCTGCTCTGGAAGAATGCAAGAAAAACACGCGAGAACGATATGAAATTGTGAAATCCGAACCCGCGCAAAGCCCTGTGCGGCGGACATTTTCAGCGGACGAAACGGCCGGAGCTTCCAAAAATTTCGAGTCAGCCCCGTTATGACCACTTCGATACCTCTCCGTGTATGTCAAACGGCTTGTGCCGTTTGCTTTCAGTTCATGTCCTCGAGATCAAGCATATCGTCGTCGACATCCATGCTCATTTCGCCGATGCGCATACGGCGCTCGATCTTCATCCTCTCAACGTGCTCATGAATGAGCTCCTTGACCTCATTGGGCTGGCGGATGTTCTTGAGCGTAAGCTCAGGGATGCTCTTATCCGTTGACACCACAGTCACCGAGCCGACGCCGAAGATGCGCTGCCACAGCGACACGGAAACGCGCAGATCGCGCACACGGTACAGGACTATTTCGTCATGTCTTACGTTCAGGAAGCCGCGCTTTAAAAACAGCCTGTCTTCGCTAAGCGCATATCGCGTAAAGCTTATGGGCATGCCGAGGATGCGCTTACGGTCGTGCCAAATTTCGACTATTTTTGAAACGAGCTTTGCCATCGCGGTCACTCCTTACATTATGCTATGATATTCTAACTAATCCCCGCAAAAAAATCAAGTGTTTTTTTATCGGCGCTTTAGCGCTGCGCCATCAAAAAAGCCATTGGCTTTTTTGACACGCTGAAAGAGAGTGCAGACAGAATGCCTGCACTCTCTTTTTCAGAGGCTTTTTACATTGCTCCGACAGGATCTTTGCGGTACCGCGGTACAGGGTCTATGCGATCTCTGTACCGGTGCGGACTTAATGCGCCACTGAAGACGCTGCGCGCAGCATGTCGCCTATGCTCACGCCGTAGCCCGAGGTCGGGTCGTTAACGAAAACATGCGTGACTGCGCCGACAAGCCTGCCGTTCTGGATGATAGGACTGCCGGACATGCCCTGCACGATGCCGCCGGTCAGCGCTATGAGCTCGGGGTCTGTGACCGTCAGCATAACGGTCGTGCCATCGGACGAGGAGTACAGCTTTTTGATCTCTATGCCGTACTCGCGTGTTTCGCTGCCCTCGAGTGTGCAGCGTATGGCCGCGGGGCCTGTCTCAAGCTCGCCGGTCTCCATGGTGTCGCCGTCAAAATCGGCCGTGCCGAAGATGCCGCAGCCGCAGTTTATGCGGATATCGCCCAGAAATGCCGCTGCGTCGGTCCTGCCGTCGAGCTGACCCGGAGCGCCGGACGTGCCCTGCACGATGCCGACTATCTCGGCGCCGTAGATGCCGCCGTCGCCCAGCGGCAGAGCCTCTCCGTCCTCACCGCTGATGCTGTGGCCGAGCGCGCCGTAAACGCCGGTCGCAGGGTCGTAAAACGTAAGCGTGCCCACTCCGCTTATGCCGTCGCGCAGCCAAAGGCCGAGCTTCCACGCGCCGCCGGCATCCTGCACGGGCGTGATATTCTGCTGCCTTTGCTTCCCGTCGCGCTCGAAGGTCACGGTCGTTTTGCTGCCGTCGAGCGCACTCAGTGCGTCCCTGAAGTCCTGCGCCGTTGCGATGTCGCTGCCGCCCAGCCGTGTGATAATGTCACCCTTTTTAAGCCCCGCATCCGATGCCGGACTGCGTCTGCCGTCCGGGGTATCGACCTCGGAAATGCCCGCTACGACAACGCCGTCGGTCGTCATGCGTATGCCCACCGCGCCGCCGCCCGGCACGAGAGACTCCGCAAGCGCCGCCGCCGACAGCACAAGGCACAGCGCCAGCGCCAGCATCGCCGCCATGATTTTTTTGATCGTCATATCTCACCTCCACACATAAAGCATGTGCCGCCGGGCATAAAATATATAAGCCTTTTTTTAGCGGCGCACGGACGTACTTACGGATACGGTAATTACAGGTGCCCGGCAGCGCAGGCTGCGCCTGCAAATGAAGAAATAATAATGAATAATGAAAAATTGCGGTGTGAGCAAAGCGCACACATACGGCTGTCAGCTATCCACTAACTTCTATATGGAGGACATTTATGAAAATATTAAAATCCGGCTCGGTCGGGCCGTCGGTCGAGCTTTTGCAGCTGGCGCTGCGGCGTGCGGGAGCGCATACGCTCAATATAGACGGGATTTTCGGAAGCGCAACAAAGGATGCGCTGCGTATTTTTCAGGCCGATAACGGTCTTTCGGCCGACGGCATAGCGGGACCTGCGTCGCATCGTGCGCTCACACCGTACTGCACCGGCTTTACCGAGCACCGCATCCGCCGCGGCGATACGCTTTTTTCGCTTGCGCGGCAGTACAATGTGCCGCTGCCGGCGATCCTGACGGCAAATCCCGGTGTCGCTGCCGGAAATCTGAGCGTCGGCGAGAGCGTCGTCATTCCGCTTCCTTTTGATATTGTGCCCACAAACGTGAGCTTTACTTCAACGCTCGTTTCGTTTTGCGTGCGCGGCATCGCGGCACGCTATCCGTTTGTCAGAGCCGGCCGGCTCGGCAGGTCGGTCATGGGAAAGCCGTTGTGGTATCTCGCACTCGGCGATGGTGAAAAGCGCGTCTTCTATAACGCCGCGCACCACGCGAACGAATGGATAACCATACCTGTGCTGCTCAAATTTGCCGAGCAGCTTGCGTGTGCCTATGCGGAAAGCGGCCGAATTTTCGGACAGAGCGCACGCAAGCTTTTTTCCGCTGCATCCGTTTACATAGCGCCCTGCGTTGACCCGGACGGCGTCGATCTCGTCACGGGCGAGCTCACGGGCGGCGAGTACTATGACGCGGCTTTGCGCATCGCGCAAAGCTATCCCGATGTGCCGTTTCCCTCGGGCTGGAAGGCAAATATCCGCGGTGTCGACCTCAATTTGCAGTACCCCGCCGGCTGGGAGCAGGCACGGGAGAATAAATTTGCCCTGGGCATCGTCAGCCCCGCTCCGGCCGATTATGTAGGCGCATCGCCGCTGTCCGCGCCGGAAAGCCGCGCGATGTATGATTTTACGCTGTCTCTCTCGCCGCAGCTTACGCTTGCCTATCACACGCAGGGCGAGGTCATCTACTGGCGCTATCTCGACCTTGAGCCGAGGGGCGCGCGGGATATCGCCGACACCTTCGCCGCCGTCTCGGGATACTCGGCGGAGGATACGCCCTTTGCCTCGGGCTTTGCCGGGTACAAGGACTGGTACATCCGGGAATTTGACCGCCCCGGCTACACCGTCGAGGCCGGACTCGGCCAGAATCCCCTGCCTTTGAGCCAATTCGACAAAATATATGCCGACAATTTGGGCATTCTGACACTTTCAATGCTCCTCTAAAAAGTTAACATTCTCTTAAATGACTTGATTGACGGAGTCTCTTGGGCTATAATTACAACGTTGTGTCTGCTTCGACAGATGCGGCGCGGCAAAAACTCAGGAGGGAAAAACGAAAGAAGAATGAAAAAACGGATACTCAGTATGCTGCTGGTGCTCGCGCTGGTGCTGACGATGCTGCCGGCAATGGCGATAAGCGCGCTGGCCGAAACGATAAATGACGACAACGTTTTCCTCACGCAGAGCGGAAGCGGCAAGTGTACGCTCACTTCGGCGGTCATGATGCTGCGCCGCCGCGCAATAATCGACGGCAACGCGCAGTGGGAAACGATAACCGAAGCGACCCTGGGCAAGGACGCGTGGATAGGCGGCACGGGCATGAGATATAACTACTCACACATGGGCATGGAGGTCAGTGTCGAAAGCTACTCCGGCAAGAGCGACGCTGAGAAAAAGTCCGCGCTGCTGGCGCTGCTGGACAAGCACCCCGAGGGCATTGAGATCTATGACGGAGGCATCCCCCACGCCGTGCTGCTGACAGACTACGATGCAGCGACGGACACATTTTACTGCGCAGACCCCGGCACGGCGGCAAAGCGCATAAAGCTCTCGCTCAGCCACAATGCGAGCATCCGCGGCTCGCAGAACAATGTCATAGCGAATATCTCGCAGATATGGTACATAACGAACAAATCCGGCGGCGGCCCCGGCCTGCTTACGGTTAAGCTCGACCCGAACGGCGGGGCATGCGCCGAGGCTAACGCCTATGTCTCGGCCGACGGCACGGTAAGCTCCCTGCCCACACCGGTGCGCGAGGGCTGCGCCTTCCTCGGCTGGTTCACGGAAAAGTCCGGCGGCACACAGATCACGGGCTCGTATAAATTCACGAAGGACAGCACTGTATACGCGCAGTGGAAGGCGCTGCCCTGCGTAACGCTCGACCCCTGCGGAGGCGAGTGCGATGCTCTGCACGTCTACGCCTCTGTTGACGGCAGGCTCGGCTCCCTGCCCACGCCGACATATGAGGGCTACCGCTTCCTCGGCTGGTTCGACGCTCCCGCGGGCGGCAATAAGGTGACGGGCTCAACGCCCGTAGTCAAGGACATGACCCTGTACGCACAGTGGAAGGACTCGACCATACGCGGCGAATGCGGCGACAGCCTCAGCTGGAGCCTGAACGAGGACACGGGAGTTCTGCGCATAAGCGGCAGCGGAGAGATGAACGATTATCACTCGGCGGACGGCCTTGAGTCGCCGTGGCACGACTATGCGGCGATCGTAAAGTCGGTCGTCATCGGACAGGGCGTAAAAACCGTCGGCAGCTACGCCTTTGCAAATCTCAAAAACCTCAAATCGGTCGAGATAAACGCCGAGCTCAAGCGCCTGGGCAGCGGCGCGTTCTACGGCTGCACCGCGCTGAGCGACCTTGAGGGGATCGAGGGCGTGAGGGTCATCGGAGGCGAGTGCTTCCGCGGCTGCTCCGGCCTGTCGGCCATAGGTATCCCCACCGGCTGCACGAGCGTCGGCAGCTATGCCTTTGCGGGCACGGCGATAAAAAGCGTCTCCGTTCCCTCAAGCGTCGTAAGCCTCGGCGAGGGCGCGTTCGCATCATGCAGAAAGCTTGCTTACGCGGAGCTGCCCTCCGGCATATCGAAGGTCTCCGCCTCGCTGTTTTCCGGCTGCACCGCGCTTGAGGCCTTCTTTGTCAAGGACGACGGCAGCTACGGCGGCGCGAGCCTAACTGTTGAGGCAAACGCATTCTCCGGCTGCTCGGCGCTGCGCGAGCTCGTTATCTACACCCGTGCGGACAGCCTGCGTATAGCCAAAAATGCATTTTCCGGCTGCACTGGGATCAAATCGGTGTCGCTCGACTGCCGCAGTCTCGTCCTTGAGGATAATGCCTTCCCCTCGGGCGCTAAGATCGATTACATAAACATATCCGGCGAGCTCGGCTATGTCGCGGCAAACGCATTTTACGGCGTTTCGACCACCATCGTCTACCCCGCAAACGGCACGAAATGGGGTGAGCACAAGGGAGAAGGCTTCGGCGGCAGTCTCGTCTGGGAAAGCTACGATAACCATGTTCACGACTATAAAACAACCGTCGTCGCACCGACCTGCTCTGCGCGCGGCTATACGGTGTATGAGTGTAAAAGCTGCACCGAAAGGTTTAACGCAAGCTTTGTCGCTCAGCTCGGACACAGCTTTGTAAACGGCGTGTGCTCTGTGTGCGGAGCGAAGAATCCCTTTGTCGATATCGATGCAAAGGGCAGACATATCTACTTTACCGACGCGATACTCTGGGCGGCGGAAAAGGGAATAACCACCGGAACCTCGGAAACCACCTTCGAGCCCGACGGCACCTGCACGCGTGCGCAGGTCGTGACCTTCCTGTGGCGTCTGGCCGGACAGCCCGAGCCCAAGGGTCAGGCAAGCGCCTTTACCGACGTAAGGAACGATCAGTACTACAGCAAGGCCGTCGCATGGGCGGCGGAAAAGGGAATAACCACCGGAACCTCGGAAACCACCTTCGAGCCCGGCGCGACAGTTACCCGCGCACAGTTCGTGACCTTCCTCTGGCGCTATCTCGACAGGCCGGTATCCGGCGGCTTCGGCGTATTTGCCGACGTTTCGTCGAGCCACTTCGCCTGCTCCGCGATACTTTGGGCCTATGAAAACGGCATAACCTCCGGTACCTCGGCGACTACCTTTGAGCCGGAGGGCGCCGCGACCCGCGCACAGGTCGTGACCTTCCTGTACCGTGCGGACAATTCGGAGAAATAAATAGTAAAGACCACCGGCAGGACGGTGGTCTTTTTCATAACGGGAGAAAAATAACGGGAGAAAAAAGAGATGAGAAAGAGAATATTGAGCCTTGTCCTTGCGGCCGTAGTGCTGCTCGGGCTAATTCCGACGGCGCTTGCCGACTCGCCCCGCAGTCAGCGCGAGAGCTTCATGGCCATCGCCGAGGCGCAGCTGGGCTACCGCGAAAAGGGGCGGAACGGAACTAAATACGGCACATGGTACGGCCTGCCCGGACAGCCGTGGTGCGCCATGTTCATAAGCTGGTGCGCGAGATATTCGGGCGTTCCCAAGAGCGTTATACCGAACTTCTCCGGCTGCTTCGGCGGCGTGAACTGGTTTAAGCAGCACGGTCTGTGGCGCACGCGGGAATACACGCCGCAGGCGGGCGATCTTCTGTTTATCGACGCACTTGAGGCCGACGGCACACGCGACGGGCTTGCCGAGCACGTCGCCATCGTCGAGCGTGCGAGCGCTACGACGATATACACGATAGAGGGCAACAGCATTAACGACATGGTCGAGCGCCGCGAGCGCCCGCGTGACGAATCCGTCCTGGGCTACGCAACGCCGCAGTACGGCAGCATGAGCGCCTCGGCCGGCACGATAAGGCTCACGCAGGTCTTTACGCCCCAAAACGAGCTGCGCGGAGGCAGCTTTAAAATAAGCGGCTATGTCAGCTCGAATAAGCCCCTCAGGTGGGTTTATGTCGATATAAGAAACCCCGACGGCGACTGGTTCTCCGGCGTGCAGCGCTCGCCGGACAGCACGAGCTTCAATCTTTACTCGCTCAACGGCGGACTTGATTTTTCGCAGCTCGGCCCGGGCAATTATGAGGTATTTATCGAGGCGGCCGATTCGAGCGGCAGCTATCTGCAAAAGAGCTTCGCCTTCAAGGTCGCCGCGACGGACGTTGATTTTGACGGCAGGCACGCCGACTTTGCCGGAGGCATCCGCTGGGTCATCGATGAGGGCATATCAAACGGCACGGGCGGCGCGAGATTTCTGCCCGACGGACTGTGCACGCGTGCGCAGGTAGTGACCTTCCTCTGGCGTGCGGCAGGGCGCCCGGCTCCGAAGAGCGAGACGAGCGCCTTCCGCGACGTGTCCGGCAGCAGCTACTGCGCCAAGGCAGTGCAGTGGGCGGCCGAGCAGGGCATAACCACCGGCACGACAAAAACGACCTTCGAGCCCGGCGCGACGGTCACCCGCGCCCAGTTCGTGACCTTCCTCTGGCGATATCTCGGCAAGACAGCGCCGGGCATCGGCGATGCGTTTGACGACGTTCGGGAAGACGACTACTTCTATAACGCGGTGCTCTGGGCCTACGAAAACGGCGTTACCGGCGGCGTGGGCAACGATCTTTTTGCGCCCGACAGCGGCGCGACACGCGCCGAGGTCGCAACGTTTATCTATCGCGCCATGAACCCGGGCGAAAAGCCCGTCGAGCCGACAGAGCCCGTAGAACCGACCGAACCGGTGGAGCCCGTTGAGCCAGTTGAACCGGCGGAAACCCCGGAACCGGAGGCGGCGTGATATGAAAAGAGAGTGCAGATTTTAGTTCTGCACTCTCTTTTCAGTTGATAGAAGACAGCCGATAACTGATAGCTATATGTGTGCGCTTTGCGCACACCGCAATTTTTCATTATTCATTGTTATTTCTTCATTTGCAGGCGCAGCCTGCGCTGCCGGGCACCGTAATCTGCGTATCCGTAGGTGAGTCCGTTCGCCTCTAAAAGCTTATTCCTCGCGCAGCGAGCTTATTTTATTGTACAGCGTATCCGAGCGCGTGAGGAACACAAGCACGAGCGTCTGCACGGCGAGCATGATGCCGAACTGTCCCAGGCGCGTTAAAAACAGCGGCCCGAGCGGCGGCCCGAACACCAGCGATATCATCGTCGTGTTCAGCAGCAGCGATACGATCAGCCCGTTTAAAAGAGCCGTCACGATGCAGCCCGACAGCCCCGGACGCTTTTTGTAAAGCGCCGCGCCGAATATCGCGCCGCCGATGGCGGCAGTCACCGTAAAGCCGGGAAAGTATGCCCCCGTCGGGAACAGCAGCGAGCCTATAAGGTCGCCGAGTCCCGCGCACAGCGCCGTCCAGCCCATACCGTAGAGCATGCCGCAGACCATCACCGCCGCAAAGCCGAGACCTATCTTCGTGAGCGGCATGTTCAGCGCCAGAACGCGTGTGAATATCACGTCAAAGGCGATGAGAAACGCGCTTATCGCTATCTTTTTTGTAGTTATTTTCATTGACACCTCAGAGCTTCAGGAGAAGTCCGGCAGCCGGGCTGCCGGCGGAGAATACGGCCAGCGCGTTCACGGACATATGGAAAAACACGCCCGTCCATACAGAGCCGGAGCGCTCGTAGATCCAGCACAGCACGAAGGCCGCGGGTATGTACTGTATCGCAAGCAGAAGATAGCTTGCGTCCCACAGCAGCACGGCGTACTGCCAGACGTGGTAAAGGCAGAACAGCGCTATCGACACTATATAGGCCGCGGCGCGGCTTTTCGGATGCAGGCCGCAGAACAGGCCGCCGCGGAAGATCGGCTCCTCCACGAGCGGCGCGAGAAACACCGTCATTGCGATAATAATGCCGCGCTCCGAGCCGAGCATGGTGCTTATCGTCTCCTCATTGAGGTTATCCGTGTTTATCTTCAGTGCCGCGAGCGCGTAGGACGCGAGCATACCCAGCGCAAGGTACGCAAGCCAGCCGAGAAGAAAGGACGATATGCATTTTCCCGGTTCGTCGAGGAGCCCGTCAAAGCTGCGGCGCAGATATCTGCCCAAAAGCAGAGCCACGAGCAGCAGCGATACCGAGTAGTAAAGAAGATTCGTCTGCGCGGCGCTGAGCGAATAGCCCTTTACCTGCGACAGCAGGCTAAGCACGATCGGGAACACCGCGACATGGAGCACCAGCAGTATCATCGCGCTCCAGAATTCCGATTTTTTAAGTCTGTCTCTCATCAGCCCCTCGCTTTCTGCTGAAGCTCGCTGAGCAGGTTAAGCGCCTCAAGCGGTGTGAGCGAATTAATATCGGTGCTGCGCAGAATGCGCCCGACCTCGTCCGTTCCGGCGTCGGCAAGGCTTATCTGGTCGCTCTCGTCCTGCTTTTCGGTCTTCGGCGCGGCGGCGTCGGCCTCAAGCTGCTTAAGATAGGTCTTGGCCATGCTGACGACCTTATTCGGAACCCCCGCGAGCTTTGCGACCTCTATACCGTAGCTGTCGTCGGCAGAGCCGGGGACTATCTTTCGCAGGAACACAAGGCTGTCGCCCTGCTTCTTCGCGCTTATGGAATAGTTGTGCACGCCCTCGACGCTGCCCTCGAGCGCGCTCAGCTCGTGATAATGCGTTGCGAACATCGTTTTCGCGCCGAGCCTTTTCTTATCTGCGCAGTATTCGAGCACCGCACGCGCTATCGCCATACCGTCGTAGGTCGAGGTGCCGCGGCCGATCTCATCGAGTATCAGCAGGCTGCGCTCCGTCGCATGGCTGAGGATATTTGCCACCTCGCTCATCTCAAGCATGAAGGTAGACTGCCCCGACGCGAGATCGTCCGACGCGCCTATGCGCGTAAACACACGGTCGACAACGCCGATCACCGCGCTTTTTGCCGGAACGAAGGAGCCTGTCTGCGCCATGAGCGTGATGAGCGCGGTCTGACGCATGTAGGTGCTCTTGCCGGCCATGTTCGGTCCCGTTACGATGGCGACGCGGTTACCCTCGCAGTTTAGCTGCGTGTCGTTCGGAACGAAAGCGACGTCACTGAGGGTCTGCTCGACGACGGGGTGCCGCCCCTCGCGGATCAAAAGCTCGCCTGAGGCGTCGATCTCCGGCATGCAGTAGTCGTTTCGCACGGCGACCTCGGCAAAGGAGCACAGCACGTCAAGCTGCGCTACCGCCTCGGCCGTTGCCTGCACCGATGCTACCTGCTGCGCTATCGTATTGCACAGATCCATGAAGAAATCGTATTCGAGCTGCTTTATCTTGTCTGATGCCGTCAGGAGCGTTGTCTCCAGCTCCTTTAATTCCGGCGTGAAGTAGCGCTCGTTTGAAACAAGTGTCTGTTTTCTGATATAGTTATCCGGGATCCTGCCCTCGCCGGCGGATTTCGGCACGTCGATGAAGTAGCCGAACACCTTGTTGTAGCCGATCTTGAGCTTTTTGATGCCGGTGCGCACGCGCTCCTTGGCCTCGAGCTCCGCCACGGCCTGAGCGCCGTTATCGCGGATATTGCGCAGCTGGTCTACCTGGTCGGAGTAGCCGGGCTTGAGTATCCCGCCCTCGCGCACGGAAAACGGCGGATCGTCGCAGATCGCCCAGTTTATGCGCATGAGTATCTCGTCGAGCGTGTCAAGCTCCGCTATAGAGCGCAAAAGCGCGCTTTTAAAGGGCCCTAAAAGCTCGACTATCCTCGGCAGCGCTGCGGCGCAGTCGCGCAAAACCAGAAGGTCACGACCGTTTGCCGTGCCGTAGACGACACGGCCTATGAGCCGCTGCATGTCGCCCATACCGCGCAGAGTGTCTATAAGCTCGCCGCGCGTGACGTTGTCCTTAAAAAGCTCGTCTACTGCGGAGAGCCTGCGCTTTATCGCGATGGGACTCAGAAGCGGGCGCTCTATCCACGCACGCAGCTCTCTGCCGCCCATCGGCGTTTTTGTTTTGTCAAGCACCCACAGCAGCGAGCCGCGCTTTTCACCCGTGCGCAGGGATTCGGTCAGCTCCAAAGACCTTCGCGTCGCCCAGTCGAGCTCCATGTATTTGCCGCCGGTGAACAGGTCGATGCGGCGTATATGCGCCATGTCGGTCTTCTGCGTTTCGCCTATGTACTTAAGCAGTGCGCCTGCCGCGGATACAGCTGCGGGCGTATCGCCCAGCCCCGCCTCATCGACCGAGTTAAGCTTAAACTGCTCGCACACAATCGCGGCGCAGGCCGTGTATTCGTAGTCGTCGCCGCCCATTTCCAGAAGGCAGCCCAGCTTTTTCTGCGCAAAGTCGGGTATCGTCTGCGTCTCGGCGGCGCCCTTGTTCATGATAAGCTCACGGGGCGCGAATCTGCCCAGCTCGTTTAGTACGTGGCTTAAATTATCGCCCTCGAAGGCCGCGACGCAGAATTCGCCGGTCGAAATGTCGCAGAACGCCGCCGCACATTTGCCTGCTTCGCAGTACACAGCGCCCAGATAGTTGCTTTTTCCCTCCTCAAGCATCGCCGCGTCCGTCACCGTGCCGGGGGTGATGATGCGTATGACGTCGCGCTTAACTAAGCCCTTGGCCGTCGCGGGATCCTCTATCTGCTCGCATATGGCGACCTTATAGCCCTTGGCAATCAGCCGCGCAATATAGGTCTGACTGCTGTGATACGGAACTCCGCACATGGGCGTGCGCTGCTCGGGATCGGCGACAGAGCGGTCGCGCGTCGTAAGCGCAAGGTCGAGCTCGCGTGAGGCGACTCTTGCGTCCTCATCGAACATCTCATAAAAATCGCCGAGGCGGAAAAACAGCAGACAGTCGCTGTATTTCGACTTTATCTGCTGATATTGCATTTTCATCGGTGTAAGCTCTGCCATACTTTTAATAGCGCCTTGACGCACCGGCGGATACGCATGTTGCGGTATCCTGGTTCTGTCATTCCGGCAAAACCGTTTTCGGCTGCGCTTTAACGCTTCTCCTTTTTTCAATAGCGCCTTTGCGCTTCTCCTATACGTTTATTTCGCTTGCCCGGCAGCACAGGCTGCGCCTGCGAACGAATAATGAATAGCGAATAATGAATAATTGAGGTGTGCGCAAAGCGCACGGATTTGAATAGGCAACCCCACCGGCTCGGCTGACGCCGACCCACCGGCAGAAAGTCAAGCAAGTGCA
>URAL01000048.1 GCA_900545805.1 uncultured Eubacteriales bacterium
TTGCCAGGAAGCACTCCTGACTTTCAACCTCGGAATACAGGATGGCGCCGCTCTCGCCGAGATCGAAAACGCGGATGACCTCTGACATGGCGTCGCCGGGCTCGAGGCGGATGAGCTTTGAATAGACGTTCTCGCATTCTTCAAACAGCGCCTCGTCGAGCACACAGCCTTCCTCTCCGGGATACAGCGCGACATAGAAGGTACCTGCTTCAACGAGATCCTGGAAGAAGTGGCTGCCATAGCTGAGCTCGGGGCGCAGACCGTGCGAGCTGTAGGCAAGCTCGGCGATGCAGTCAAAGCGGTTTATTTCCATGAAGTGCACCGGTACGCCGAGGCTGGGAGTGGTGGTGCCCCAGCGCCCCGGGCCGAGCAGGATAGTATGCTCATCGCGCAGAAGGCTGTTGAGCTCGCCGAGCTTACGCGCTACCTGATACTTGCGCTGCTCCGGCAGAGCGAGATACGGCTCGACCCTGACCATGACGGCGTAGCGGACCGGCAGGCACACATTGCCGCCCATAAAGTTGCCCTCCGTGCGGAAATACAGCTGCTTTACCTTGGGCATTACGCCGGCGGCGCCTATGCCGCGAGTTTGAAGCGGCCTGCACTGCAGGAGATTCACGCGGTAATTTCCCTCTTCATCAAAATTACAGGCGTACTCTATATCAACAGGATAGTTGTACTTTTCTTCAAGTATGCGCATCGCCTCGGTCATAACTGACGTAAAGTCAGTTTTGCCGAGCAGCTTGCGGAAATTGAGGATGTCCGGAGCGTCTGCCGCGCTCAGCCCCATCTCGCGCAGTCTTGCCGCAGTGGGATAGTCAAGCTCCATAAACAAAGACGGGTCGGCCTTTATATCACGCTTATCGATGCCCGCGACATTTATCGTCTCAAACTCGTTGCTCTTGAGGTTTATCACATCCATTTTGTGCTGCGAATACTTATATTCGTCGCCGTATGCCACCATCGGCGGCGCGGTGGGCGCGTCCATGTTGAGAAGCCGCGCATAGTCGTCGGCCTCGCGGTCAACAGCGCGTGTGCCCATGCCGAAGACGAGACGCAGCATGCCCTTGTTTTCCGACGAGGAGTTCTGTTTGTTCAGATACAGATTTTTCGAGTGACCGACGCCGGCGATGTGCGGATAGTAATAGTCACCGTGAACGTCGCCGCATACGCGCATGACCAGCAGCGCCATCTGCTCGTCACGATCCAGGAGATGGCGCTCGGCACGGTACATTATCGCATCCGGATTGACGGTGCTGGCGTATACCTGCTTTACAGCGCGCTCAAACACCTCGTAGCGCTCCTTGAGACTGCCCTGATTGGGACAGAAAACGCTCTCATATTTTCCGGCGAAGGCATTGCCGAAGCCGTCCTCAAGGATCGAGCTTGAGCGCACGATAATGGGCGACTGTCCGAAATATTCGAGCATGGAGATAAACTGCTCCTTTATACTCGGCATGAAGGTGCCGTTAAGCAGAAGCTCCCGTATTGTCTTTGACTGCTCGAGATAATCCGAAGCCTCGATCATACGAATACGGGATGACCACAGCCCGTTTTGAACGCCGTAGGTGTAAAAAAGATCTGCTCCTATATAATACGAGTCATGCGGCTCAATGCATGTGCTGTAAAGCTCCGGCGCTTCGTCGCGCAGGATATTTCGCGCAAGCAGCATACCGGCGGCCTTGCCGCCGATACAGCCCGTGCCGATCTCGCGGTTTTTGATATCCATGAGATCCTTCATGGTGAAGTACTTTTGGCACAGGGCAAAGCGCGTCGGCTCGTTGCCGAGAAGACATCTCATGATGTTTTCCTTTAAGAGTCTGCCCTCCTCATCGATCGGCTCACTGCCGTCAGAAACAGAGTCGAACATGCTGTCCCAGCAGTCGCGGCGCTCGCCGGTCTGTGTGAAGCGCTCGAATATCGCATAGGTTTCTGCACTGGAGGTGAGCGTTCGGCACTTTGTTCCGCTTATTTTAAGCGGGAAGTAGGTCGTGGGAGTACGGCGACCGCGCACCTTTACCGGATGCATGTATACACTGCCGTCGAGCGTGCGGATATTCACGAGCAGAGGAGCTTCTCTGCGGATGCGCGATATGGTTTCATATGTATGCTTTTCATAGTCTATCGGCTGATATGCAATAGCCTGACGGCGGATAAGGAAGGGACTTATCAGCAGGAAAAAGTTTGATATCATAAGATCCGAAAACCAGTATTTTTGCAGATCTGACAGGCAGTCGAACACAAAGAAGGTGCCTATTGGCTCCTTGTCGATTATCCTGTGCACCTGTACGGCAAAGGTCTCAAAGCCGACGCGAGGATCAAGCCTGTATTCCTGAGCATTTGCTCCGCCCTCGCACAGAGCGGCGGTGTCCATTATCTCCTCGTGGTCACCGAAGCGTATGTAAGCTATGCGCTTGCCCTGACGGGCGATATTTGTGACAAACCTTGTCGCAACGTACATATAGTCGCTGATGTGCTCGCACTGCCAGACGACGGTGTCGCCCGGGCGCAGAAAGTCGATAGCCTCGTCAAGGCCGTCGATGCCGGTGCTTATGCGCCGCTCTTTGTCCATTCTCTTTTCCTCCTGTAAATATAATGCGCAGACCGCCGGAGCAATGCTCCGACGGTCTGATGCTGTGCCGTTATTTCATGTCCGCCGGATCCATGAGCTTTACGGTGATCTCCGTTGTTTTCCCGTCGCGCCATATGGTGAAGGTGAGCTCATCGCCCGCCTTGAGACCCTCCTTGGCGTCGGCAACGTCAGAGTTTGCGAAGGCATCCTTGCCGTTTACCCTGGTGATGATGTCGCCGCGCTTAATGCCCTTGGCCTCGGCATCCGAGCCCTCGGTGACATAGCTTACATACAGTCCCTGCGGAATGTTATAGTATTTTGCTATATCCTCGCTCACCGGCCCTATCGTTATGCCTACGGACAATCTGCCGTACACCGCGCCGTCCTTTATAAGCGCCTCGACTATGCTCTCAACGGTATCCGACGGAATGGCAAAGCCAAGCCCCTCAACGCCAGAGCCGAAGGAGGAGATCATCTTCATGTTCGTTATGCCGATGACCTGACCGCGGCTGTTGAACAGCGGGCCGCCGGAGTTTCCCTCGTTTATCGAAGCATCGGTCTGGATAAGAGACATCGTCGTTCCGTTATAGCTCATCTCGCGGTTTAATGCCGATACGATCCCGCGCGTCATTGTAAGGCGAAGGTCGGGAGACAGAGGATTTCCTATGGCGGCGACACTGTCACCGACGCTGAGCGTCGAGCTGGAGGCAAACTCCGCCGCCTTGAGTCCTGTGGCCTCAATTTTTATAACTGCGATGTCGCTTGCCGCGTCGAAGCCTATGAGCTTAGCCTCATACTCGCTGCCGTCGCTGAGCACGACCTTTGCCGAGTAGCCGTTATTGATAACATGGGTGTTCGTTATGATGTATCCGTCCGAGGATGCGATAACGCCGCTGCCCCAGGCGTAGTAGTCCTCTCTGTCATCCTCGCTGAAAACCTTGATGCCGACTACGGAGGGGCTGCATTTTTCGTAGATATCACTGAAGTCGAGGTCAGCGCCCGCAACGCCGTTTTTTATGCTCAGGCTGCCGCGCTCCTCAGCAAGGGGGATATTTACGCTTGCCGACACTGCCGACGGAGCTTCGGTGCCGTAGAGCTTATCGAAGTACGCATGCCAGTCGGAGGGTCTGCCGTCGGAGTTGTAGTCGACCGAGCTCACGCCGAAGCCGCATATTACATAGGTTATAACGATGATCAGCAGCACCAGACACGCGGCAATGGCGGCATAGCGCGTTTTCCTGCTGCCGTTCGGCAGCTTTGATGATGCCTGCGCATTACTCGCACCGGGGCGTGCGTTCGTTTTGTACCAGTCATTGCTGTTCGTGTCATACCAGCCCATATGTTTCTCCAATCTGCCGCGGCGGTCTATTTGCGCTCGGCCTTTTCTTTCTTTTGCTTTGCCGGGGCAAGTGGGAGGGTGAATACGAATACCGTGACACCGTCGCGGCTGGACACCGCGACCTCCTCGCCGTGGCTGTTGATTATCTTCTTTACGAGATACAGACCGAGCCCCACGCCGTCCTTATCCATGCTGCGTGAGCGGTCGGATTTATGGAAGCGGTCGAAAATATAGGGCAGATCGTCCTCGGGTATGGGCTCGCCGACGTTTTTTATCGAAACATAAGCCTTTACGCCTTTTTTATAAAGCCTTATGGTTATCGTGCTTCCGGGTGCGGCAAATTTCATTGCATTGTCGGTGAGATTATATATGACCTGCGTTATCGAGTCGCGTTCGGCAAATACCTCGATAGGGTCCTCAGGAAGCTGCGGATCGACGTCGAGGTTTTTATCCTTTGCTCTGCTCTCAAAGCTCAAAAGACATTGCAGCAGAAGCTCGGACAGGTCAAAGCGGCTGCGCTTTGACAGATCGACGGCATCGCTCTCAGCCTGACTGAGGTTCAGCATGCTGCGCACAAGGCGCGATAAGCGGCGCGTTTCGTCAGCAATTTTGTGCAGATACTTATCCGCCTGCTCACGGGGGATCGTGCCGTCGAGTATGCCATCGGCAAAGCCGGCGATGGTTGTCATCGGCGTTCGCAGCTCGTGCGAGACATTTGCAATGAATTCCTGACGCTTGTTGTCGCTCTGCTCGAGTGAATCGGCCATGCTGTTGAAAGACTCGATAAGAGTGCCTATTTCATCATCGCGAGCTTCCTTCGTTTTGACGCGTACCGAGAAGTCGCCGAGCGCAAATTTTCGCGCCGCTAGCGTAAGCTCATCAAGCGGCTCGGCCATTTTCTTTGAGTACACAAGGCTCATTAGTATCGCAATGAGCACGACCGCTATCGCAACGGCCAGCACGACACCGAGAAAAGCCTGCCAGTTATCCATAATGTTCATTCCGTCAGACGCAACAAAGACGTAACCAAGCGTCTCGTCGCCCGAGACTATGGGCTTTGCCACGACATACTGCTGCTCGGAATAAAAGCCCATGAGCGTCGTCATGCCGTCAAATTCGCTGCCTGAGCTCACGGCCTGTATGACCGAGGGGTCAAGCTGTTTGCCCTGATGCTTTGTGCAATACAGAGCCAAATCGGAACAGGACAGTACAAGACCGTCCTGATCACAGATGAATATATGGCTCGATGTGACATTAGCGATCGGACTTATTGTCAGGCGCAGATTCCAGCTGCTGAGCGATTCCTGTTTGGAAAGGGCGAGAGCAGACCTGACCACCTCATCGGCGCTGGAGATCATCCTTTCGCGCGTTGAGCTTATCAGATAGCCTCTGCCGAGGAAGAAAAATGCCGTGCCGATTATGGCAAATGAGAAGAAAACAAGAAGCGCCGTGGCAAGAAAATTGCGTAAGTATATGCTCTTCATACGAGCCGGCCCCTTTTATTTTACGACTTCAAACTTATAGCCGACGCCCCAAACGGTCTGCACCGACCATTGCGGGGATACACCCTCGAGCTTTTCCCTCAGACGCTTGATGTGAACATCGACCGTGCGTGAATCGCCGAAGTAATCAAAGCCCCAAACCTCGTCAAGAAGCTGGTTGCGGGTAAAAACTATGTTGGGCGAGGCGGCGAGATGGTAAAGAAGCTCCATCTCCTTGGGCGGAGTGTCAACCTTTACGCCGTCGACTATAAGCTCATAGGAATCGAGGTTTATTATAAGCTTGTCGTAGCACAGCTTTTTCTCCTTAGGCGTGGTGTCGACCTCCGAGCGGCGCATGACCGCATGGATGCGCGCAAGAAGCTCCTTTACCTCAAAGGGCTTTGTTATATAGTCATCCGCGCCGATATCGAGCCCGGCGACCTTATCTCCCACTGCGCCCTTGGCAGTGAGCATGATGATGGGAACGGACGAGGTCTTGCGTATCTCACGGCAGACCTGCATACCGTCCATGACGGGCATCATAACGTCAAGCAGCACAAGGTCGGGCGATATCTCATTGAACATAGCTATGCCGCGGCCGCCGTCGTGCGCTATGCTGACCTCAAAGCCGTCCTTTTCAAGATAAAGCATAAGAAGCTCGGCAATATTAACGTCGTCTTCAACAACAAGGGCTTTTTTGTTCATAGTATTTCCCCCTTGAATCAAAATTAGTATATTTCATAGATTAGTATACAGTAATTATACAGATAAAAAAAGAGTTTTAGTTAAAAATCTGTAAAATGGCGAGTAGGGCGCATAAAAAGGAAGCCGTCGAACGACGGCTTCCCAAATGTATATCGCTGTTTGTATTTGTGGGTATAATAACTTTTACTGTGCGGCCTTTGCCTGTGCCTGCTTTTTCAGAGTCTTGATGCCCTCGATAACGAGGTCAATGGCAAGGATGATGAGCAGGACGGCGATGACTGCGCGGACGACAGCCCAGGTCGTGTCGGTGCCTGCGGAGATGAGGCCGATCTGAGCCTTGATGGTGAAGACCAGCGAGGTCAGAGTTACGATCAGCATGAAGCCGAACGGGAAGTAGAACATCTTGTTGTCTCTGCCGACCTTGCCGAGCCATGCGGCGACTGCGAGCAGACCGAGAGCGGCCAGCAGCTGGTTTGCAGCTCCGAACAGAGCCCAGATCTTTGCATAGCCGGTCATACCGAGTGCAACGCCGAGAACTACGGTGATCAATGTAGCGACGTAGGGGTTAACGAGAACCTTGCGTGCGCCGGTCAGAGTCTTGATATCCTCGCCGGGCTTGACCCAGAATTCCTGGAACATGTAGCGGGCAAGACGGGTAGCGGTGTCAAGAGAGGTAAGGCAGAATGCGGAAACTGCCAGGATGAGCAGGGAGTAGGTGACGCTCTGCGCACCCGCGCCGAAGAGCTGGCCGAGCATTGCGGAAAGGCCGCCTGCGAAAACTGCGGTCGGAACGACGGTGGTGCCGGCGGCGTAATCCTTCCAGATGTACGCAACTGCGCACAGAGAGATGATAGCCAGAGCCGACTCGATGAGCATGCCGCCGTATGCAATGGGGCGTGCGTCGCGCTCGTTGTTGAGCTGCTTTGCGGTCGTGCCGGAACCAACGAGGGAGTGGAAGCCTGAGATGGCGCCGCAGGCGATGGTAACGAACAGTGCCGGGAACAGGTATCCCAGAGAGGTACCGGTCGGGGCGAGCGTATCGGTAAAGCCTGTGAATGCGGGCATTGCGTCGATGCTGGGATGGCAGCCGATGATGCCGATAACGGCGAGGATCATCATGCCGTAGAGCAGGAAGGAGCTCAGGTAGTCACGCGGCTGCAGCAGGATCCAGACAGGCGTTACGGATGCCACGAGGATGTAAACGCCGCAGATGATCATCCAGGTCTCGTAATTGAGGTAGATCGGGTGCCAGTTAAGGCCGATGTACATTGCAACGGCGATAAGAGCAACACCGATAATGGTGGAAACACCGAGAGGTGCGTTTCTTCTGTAGACGAAGAAGCCGAACAGGATAGCCAGAACGATGAAGAAGATGGAGATCATCGCTGTGCTGGCGTTTGCGGCGCTCGCCGCGTAGTCGACAGCTCCGCTTTCAAGGTAGGTCGCCTTGAAGGTGTTTGCAACGATCGAGCCGAATGCGGCGACGACGAGCAGAAGGGTCAGGTAAGCAAAGATAATGAACAGACGCTTTGCCTTCAGACCGATGCTGTCTTCAATAACCGTGCCGATGGACTTGCCCTTATTGCGGACAGAGGCGAACAGTGCGCCGAAGTCGTGCACACCGCCGAAGAAGATACCGCCGATGAGCACCCACAGTGCAACGGGAACCCAGCCGAAAACTGCGGCCTGGATAGGTCCGTTTATCGGGCCTGCGCCGGCGATGGAGGAGAAGTGGTGTCCCATAAGGACAGGCGCTTTTGCAGGGACATAGTCCATGCCGTCTTCCATAGTGTGAGCGGGGGTGGGCTTGCTGGGGTCTACTCCCCATTTTTTGGACAGCCATCTGCCGTAGAAGATGTAACCAACGACGAGGATGGCGATGCTGATGATAAGTAATACAGCAGCATTCATAATTTTGGTTCTCTCCCTTCAAAAATTGTGTTTTTTTTTCAGCAGCGTTTTTTTCAAAAGCTGTGCTGTACTTCTTCCACTGCCGTTTGCGGCAGTTTTTCCCGTCTGAAGCTCTATAAGTCCGGTGTGGAAATCCATCCAGCCGTAGTAAGCCAAGCGGAAGCTCTTATATATCCTTGTCCTCTTTAACGCACGAACGGCGTCGGGATCGCAGGTATCGCAGATAAACAGCGCCGTTATGTACGAGCACATATGACCGGGCTTCGGCTCGATGCGGCTCATGCCGTCCTTGTGGGCATAGTCGCGGCACTTTATAAATATATCCTTTGTCAAATGGGGGACGCTGAAGATGTAGACATATTCGTTGCTGTCGGCCTCCCAAAGCTTAGCGGCCTTTACGAGAATGTATTTCTCCGAGTGGACGTACAGAAATGCCGTTGCGGCCAAAAGATCCTCGTTTTCTTCAAAACGCTCGACGTCAAAGTAAACGGAGTAGCTTTTGCAAAGCTTGTCGATAGCTTCGATTCTTGTCATCGTCTCACCCTTTCGGAGCATGTGTTAATAAAGAATTAAAATTGTTAATTAATATTCAAACGTGCTAACAGTATATACCTTGACTCTGTGAAAATCAAGTGCTTTTTCGTCATTTTTAGCATTAAAAATTGTCATGTTACACAAAGGACAGTAAAGAAAATATTAAGCTTAACGATTTATACATATATAAAATAATAAATGCTTCTTTACAAGTGCAGAACAATGAAGTATCATGAAAAACGACGAAATTTTGAAAATTCACGGAGAAACTTACATGGAGAATTTTAAGCTTTGCGTACCCTGTCTGCTCGGTCTCGAGGGGCCTATAGCGGACGAGCTGCGCCGTATGAGGATGCAGGACGTTCAGAACGAAAACGGCAGAGTTTATTTCACGGGCGGCGCAAGGGAGATAGCAAGGGCAAACATAAATCTGCGCATCGGCGAAAGGGTTCTGCTCGAGCTCGGCAGATTTAGAGCCGAAACCTTCGACGAGCTTTTTGAGCATACTAAAGCGCTGCCCTGGGAAATGCTCATCCCGAAGGATGCGGCATTCCCCGTAAAGGGCTACAGCCTCAATTCAAAGCTCTTTTCAGTATCCGACTGTCAGAAGATCATAAAGAAAGCGATAGTTGAGCGCCTCAAGAGCGTGTACGGCATCGAGTGGTTTTCCGAAACGGCGGAGACTTACCAGATACAGTTTTCCATAATGAAGGACGTTGCGTCGCTGTGCATCGACACCTCCGGGAGCGGACTGCACAAGCGCGGCTACCGTCCGGCGCATAACGCGGCTCCGCTCAAGGAAACGATGGCCGCAGCCATGGTAAGCATTTCACGCTATCGCGGCAGGGAGGACTTCTGCGATCCCTTCTGCGGCAGCGGAACCATACCCATCGAGGCAGCGCTTATCGCCAAAAATCGCGCTCCCGGCCTGAACCGCGATTTTTCGGCCATGCAATGGCGAAGCCTCGACCGCTCAGTCTGGCAGCTTGAGCGCGAGGAGGCCGCGTCGCACGAGTTTAACGGCAGCTATAATATAATCGGTGCGGATATCGACCCGGCCGCGCTGGATATAGCGCGCGAGAACGCCGAGCGCGCCGGAGTTTCGGATATCATCCGTTTTGAAAGGGCCGACGCGACTAAGTTTGACCGCGTCACCGAAAACGGCATAATCGTCACCAATCCGCCCTACGGAGAGCGCATCATGGAAAAGCAGGAGGCCGAGCAGCTCTACAGGCTCTTCGGCGAGGCGTGGCGCGCAACGGAAAACTGGAAGCTGTATCTGCTTTCCTCTCATACGGAATTTGAGCGCACCTTCGGTAAAGCCGCCGATAAAAAACGCAAGCTCTATAACGGAATGATCAAATGCGATCTGTTCATGTACCTTAAATAAAATTCGCAAATAAAAATATATAAAAAATTTTGCGAATTTTTTGCTTCAGGGGCTTGAAATTTAAAAAATATGTGCTATTATAATAACCGAGTTAGCACTCAGGGTAAAAGAGTGCTAACTCGGTCGAATTTTTTATTTGTATATTATTAATTGGAGGTATATATGATGAAACTCAAGCCTTTGGCAGACAGAGTAGTGCTTATGCAGTCCAAAGCCGAGGAAAAGACCCAGAGCGGAATCTTTCTTGCGGCGTCTGCACAGGAAAAGCCCGAGATATATGAGGTCGTTGAGGTAGGCCCCGGCGGCATTGTTGACGGCAATGAGGTCAAGATGGAAGTCAAGGTCGGCGAAAAGGTTCTCGTCGGCAAGTACAGCGGCAGCAAGATAAAGCTCGATGAGCAGGAATACACAATTGTCCGTCAGAGCGACATTCTCGCTATCGTAGAATAAGGAGGCGCTTATATCATGGCAAAACAGATAATTTTCGGCGAAGAGGCGCGCAAGGCTGTAGAGCGCGGCGTGAATCAGCTTGCAGATACGGTAAAGATCACCCTCGGCCCCAAGGGCCGCAATGTTGTGCTCGATAAGAAATTCGGTGCACCGCTGATCACAAACGACGGCGTTACCATCGCAAAGGAGATAGAGCTGGAGGATCCGTTCGAGAACATGGGCGCACAGCTTATTAAGGAGGTCTCCACCAAAACAAACGACGTGGCCGGCGACGGCACCACCAGTGCGACCGTTCTTGCTCAGGCAATGATAAACGAGGGCCTTAAAAACCTCGCGGCCGGCGCAAACCCCATGACCATGAAGCGCGGCATGAAGAAGGCGACCGAGGCCGCCGTTGACGCTATCCATGCAAACTCACAGCCCGTATCCGGCAGCGGAGATATCGCCCGTGTCGGCGCGATCTCCAGCGGCGACGAAGTTATCGGCACCCTTATCTCCGAGGCAATGGAGAAGGTCTCCCAGAACGGTGTTATCACCATCGAGGAATCCAAGACCGCAGAAACCTACAGTGAGGTCGTTGAAGGTATGCAGTTTGACCGCGGCTACCTCAGCCCCTACATGGCAACCGATACAGAGAAGATGGAGGCTGTCCTTGAGGACGCTCTCATCCTCATCACCGATAAAAAGGTCACCAACATTCAGGAGATCCTGCCCCTGCTTGAGCAGATTGTAAAGGCAGGCAGAAAGCTCCTCATCATCGCAGAGGATGTAGAGGGCGAAGCTCTCGCTACCATCATCCTCAATAAGCTGCGCGGCACATTCACCTGCGTATGCGTCAAGGCTCCCGGCTTCGGCGACAGACGTAAGGAAATGCTCCAGGATATCGCAGTCCTCACCGGCGGCCAGGTCATATCCTCCGACCTCGGCATGGAGCTCAAGGATGCTCAGCTCGATATGCTCGGCCAGGCACGCCAGGTCAAGGTCACCAAGGAAAACACCGTCATCGTCGACGGTGCGGGCGAATCGGCCGATATCAAGGCTCGTATCGCTCAGATAAACGCGCAGATCGAGACTACCACCTCCGAGTATGACAAGGAAAAGCTCCAGGAGCGCCTTGCAAAGCTCTCGGGCGGCGTTGCCGTCATCAAGGTCGGCGCTGCAACCGAGACCGAGATGAAGGAAAAGAAGCTGCGCATCGAGGACGCGCTCAACGCGAC
>URAL01000049.1 GCA_900545805.1 uncultured Eubacteriales bacterium
CATCGACTCTCTTCAGAAGCTCGGGAGCTGCGAAGGGGCCTTTCTTAACGCTTCTGCTCATTTATCTTTTGCCCTCCTTACTTAGCATTGCGGCGCTTGACTATGAACTTATCGGTGCGGTTCTTAGTCTTGCGGGTCTTGTAACCGAGTGCGGGCTTGCCCCAGGGAGTTACAGGGCCGGGACGGCCGACGGGGGACTTGCCTTCACCACCGCCGTGGGGGTGGTCGCAGGGGTTCATGACGGAGCCGCGGACGGTAGGACGGATGCCCATGTGGCGTTTGCGGCCTGCCTTGCCGATGGAGATGTTGGAGTGGTCGATGTTGCCGACCTGGCCGATGACCGCGAAGCAGTCAAGGCGAACCTTGCGGTACTCGCCGGAGGGAAGACGAACGGTAGCCATACCGTTTTCCTTGGCCATGAGCTGTGCGGAAACGCCGGCGGAGCGAACGAGCTGAGCGCCCTTGCCGGGGTAGAGCTCGATGTTGTGGATAACGGTACCGACAGGGATGTTTGCCAGGGGCAGTGCGTTGCCCGGCTTAATGTCGGCATCGGGGCTGGATACGACCTTGTCCCCGGCCTTCAGTCCGACGGGAGCGAGGATGTAGCGCAGCTCGCCGTCCTCGTACTTGACCAGGGCGATGAATGCGCTGCGGTTGGGGTCGTACTCGAGGCGGAGGACTTCGGCCTCCATCTCGGTCTTGTTGCGCTTGAAGTCGATAACACGGTACTTCTGGCGGTTGCCGCCGCCCTTGTGGCGGACGGTGATGCGGCCGTAGCTGTTGCGGCCGGACTTCTTCTTGAGGACCTCAGTCAGGCTCTTCTCGGGCTTTGCGTGCTTGTCAACACCGTCAAAGCCGGAAACGGTCATCTGTCTGCGGGCCGGAGTGGTAGGTCTGTAAGTTTTAATAGACATTCTTTGATCCTCCCCTTATGCCATGTTCTCGAACAGCTCAATGTTCTTGGAGTCTTCGCTGAGCTTTACGATGGCTTTCTTCCAAGAGGCGGTCTTGCCCATGGGGTACGAGCCGGTGCGCTTTGCCTTGCCGTTTACGTTGAGGGTGTTTACCTTGATGACGGTCACGTCGAAGATCTCCTCGATGGCCTTCTTTATCTCGATCTTGGTTGCATCCTTAGCGACTTCAAAAGCGTACTTTTTGATGTCCAGGTCTTCCATGGACTGCTCGGTGATGATGGGGCGAATGATGATATCATAAGCGGTTTTCATCAGGCGTACACCTCCTCGATCTTTGCAAGCGCCGCCTTGGAAACGACGAGCTTGCGGTTGTTGAGTATCATATAGGGGCTGAGAATGGTTGCGATGGTGGTGGTGACGCCTGCGAGGTTGCGTGCAGACTTGACTACCTTCTCGTCAACGCTCTCGGTGACGACGAGGGTCTTGCCGGAGACATTGACCGCATCAAGGAATGCCTTGAAAGTCTTGGTCTTGATCTCATCGACCTTGATATCGTCGATAACTACGATCGCGTCGTCCGCCGCAAGTGCGCTCAGTGCGCTCTTGAGAGCAAGGCGCTTTACCTTCTTATTGAGGGTGTAGCTGTAATCGCGGGGCTTCGGAGCAAAGGCTACGCCGCCGTGAGTCCACACGGGAGAACCCTTGTAGCCTGCACGTGCGCGGCCGGTGCCCTTCTGACGCCAGGGCTTTGCGGTCGTGTAGCTGACCTCGCCCTTGGTGAGTGCGCTCTGGGTGCCCTGACGGCAATTTGCCAGATGGTTCTTGACGCTGTCATGAAGGACAGACTTGTTCGGCTCGATGCCGAAGATGGCTGCGGAGAGTTCGATCTCGCCGACCTTCTCACCTGCCATGTTATATACGTTAGTAGTAGGCATTTAAGATACTCTCCTTTCCTTACTTGTTGCGCGCGGAGGCCTTCTGCGGGTTGACACGGGCAGACGCCTTCTGCGGGTTGAGGCTGATGGCAGCGCCCTCGCCCTTCTTGACGGGTGCGATCTTTGCGGTGCTCTTTACATAAACAAGGCCGCCCTTGGGACCGGGGATAGCGCCGCGGATAACGAGCATGTTAAGCTCGGGGTCTACCTGGACGACGTCGAGGTTCTCAACGGTGACCTGATCTACGCCCATGTGGCCTGCGCCGATCTTGCCCTTGAAGATGCGGCTGGGGTCGGTGCCGGAGCCCATGGAGCCTGCGTGACGGTGAACAGGACCGCCGCCGTGGCTGGTGGGGGTGCGCTGTGCGCCGTGGCGCTTGATAACGCCCGCGTAGCCGTGACCCTTGCTGGTGCCGGTAACGTCGACCTTGTCGCCGGCCGTGAAGACGTCCGCCTTTAGAACGTCGCCGACGTTGAGCTCTGCCGCGTTTTCGAGCTTGAACTCTTTAAGGTGCTTGAGCATGCCGATGCCGTTCTTCTTCAGATGGCCGGCCTCGGGCTTGGAGATGTGCTTCTCGGCGACTTCCTCGTAGCCGAGTTGGACGGCTTCGTAGCCTTCCTTTTCGACGGTCATCTTCTGAGTCACGACGCAGGGGCCTGCCTCGATGACGGTCACGGGGATGACCTTGCCCATTTCGTCGAAGATCTGCGTCATGCCGACCTTCTTGCCGATAATGGCTTTCTTCATTAGATATTTCCTCCTTCGGTTATTGGTTGCCTCGCTTAATCTCAATGATCAGAGGCTGGCAACTTAACCCGTCCGCATTCGCAAGTTACGGACTATGGGTCGTTGACTTGGGTTTTGTGGGATTTTGCTGTCAGAGCTTGATCTCGATCTCAACTCCTGCGGGCAGCTCGAGGGACATAAGAGCCTCTACCGTCTTCTGGGTGGGATTCATCACGTCGATCAGGCGCTTGTGAGTGCGGCGCTCAAACTGCTCACGGCTGTCCTTATACTTATGAACGGCACGGAGGATCGTGACGATCTCGGTCTTGGTGGGCAGGGGGATGGGGCCGGAGACCTGAGCCTCGGTGCGCTTTGCGGCCTCAACGATGGTCTCTGCGGCCTTGTCGATTAGCTGATGATCGTAAGCCTTGAGTCTGATGCGGATCATGTTCTTGTTTGCCATTGTGTTTTCTCCTTTTCGTACAGTTTTTGCGGCGTCATTGGGATCGCCTCATGTCCCGTACGGATGAAGCGAATATTTGCACACTCAACCATGTGTATCAGACCCTGTCCGAAAAAACAAACCGGCTTTGTTGAGCCGGTCTGATACCGTACAGGCGATATACACCATGTGCAGTACGCTTCAGCCGCCCGATTGTGTACCGAAAATGGCATCGGTACCGGACATACTCCACGGAAGTTACCTCGTTTTCCGAGCAATCTCCCGCTTCATCGCATAATACGCCCGTCAGCAACACACAGGCGCTCTATTAGGATACCAAAACTCCCCCTCGATGTCAAGGGGGAGTTTTGTGATTTTTGCAGAAAATTCGGTCTTGTTTTTGTGAAATCAGCTTAAACGCATTTTTTCCTCGAGCTCGTCCGCCATGCTGAGCAGCTTTTTTGCCAGCTCATAGAGCTTTTCGCCCTCGGGCGTGAGCCCGGCGACATGGTTGTCGCGGCTTATAAGGCGCACGCCGAACTCCTGCTCGAGCGCGGAAACGGCGCGGGACATCGTGGAGTGGCTCATATACAGCCGCTCCCCCGCTCTGGTATAACTTTTCTCCTCCGCCACGGCAGTGAAGGCGCGCAATTGTTCAAGCTCCATAGTTTAATAATTAAATGTATAGGGCAGCAGCTCCTTGAGCCTGTAGCTGACGTATCTTCCGTCGGCCTTGCAGCAGAGTATCTCCAGCTCGCCGTCGTTAAACTCTGACAGGAACTGGCGGCATGAGCCGCAGGGCATGCAGTAATTCTGACTTTCGGCGTAGATGGCAAGGCGGACATAATCCCGATACCCTTCGCTGATCGCCTTGACGCAGGCCGTGCGCTCGGCGCATATCGTATCGCCCAAAGCCGCGTTTTCCACGTTGCAGCCGGTGAACACACGTCCGCCGCGGCACTCGAGCGCCGCGCCGACCGCGAATTTGGAATAAGGAACATAAGCTCTGCCCGACGCCTCTCTCGCGATGGCCAAAAGCTCCTTATCTGTCATAAGGCACCTCTCCGTTTCTCAATCTTTAGTCGTATCCTCTGATTTTTTCACATTCTCTATCTTTACCGTCCAGTTTTCTATGCCGCACAGGGGGTTATTCTCGTTTGCCCTTGCGCCCTCGACAACACCGCGATGGCTCACGAGCTGATGGCGCTCGAATATCAGCGGCACGATGTACGCCTTGTTTGCAATGTATGCGCACATATTGCCGCAGGCGGTCTTGCGCTCATCGTCGTTTGCTGCAAGATAGGCGGCGATCAGCTCATCGAGCTGAGTGTCGCTGACCGCGCCGTAATTGAGCGACGCGCCGGCAGAGAGCAGCTTGCTGAGGTCAAAGTCGCCGCCCAGACGCACCTCGCAATAGCACATGTCGTAGTTCCCTGCCTCGAGAAGCTTCTTGTAATTGCTCCAGTCCTGCTTATTTACGGTGACCTGAAGCCCCAGGCTCTTCATATCCTCGGCAAATTTCTTCGCCGCGTTGACCTTGACGGTGCTTCCGCTGTAAACGAGGAGGTTTATATCTATCTCTATAAGCTCCTCGCCGTTTTTGATCTCCAGAAAACCGTCGCCGTCATAATCCTTCATTCCGGCGTTTGTGAGCATCTCCTGCACCTTGTTAAGCCCGTAGTTAAACTGCTTTGCGTAGCTTTCATTATAGAGATTGCTGGCCGGATTGATCGGGAGATTGGCCGCAGTTGCGTAGCCGCCGAGCTGACTGACGATGTAGTCCCTGTCAAAGGCGTAATTCATTGCAAAGCGCAGCACGTCATTTTTAAAATTCGTGCTGTAGGAGTTGAAGACGATATAATGCATGTTCGTTGTGTTGAAGCCGCGTATATCGTTTGCGCTGCCGTAGCCGATATTTGTCGTAGAGCTCGGATCGTTCAGAACCATATCGATCAGGGAGTCGGCAAAGGCGGACATTGTCTCCTCCGCTCCGACATACGTCTTGAGGTATATCGTCTTGAGCGGCATAGTCGCCGCGTTTTTATGCTTTTGGTAAACCGTCAGGCTGTTATAGTCCTCCGCATACTGATAAGGCCCCGAGCCGCCGGGATAGGTCTGGTTTCCCGTTCCGTACTGGATGACGGGAATGCTCAGCAGCGACGGGAGCATCATGTTCTTCTTTGCGAGATTGATAACGACCGTCTCGGAATCGGACGCCGAGCAGCCCGCGATACAGGTAAGGCGAGCCCTGAAGCGCTCGGAGTGCGTGGCAAGCTGGATGCTGTACGCGACATCCGTCGCGGTGAGCGAGGCGCCGTTATGGAAGGTGTGCCCCGACGCGACCTTGAGCGTCCATCTCGAGCCGTCCTCGGTAGACCACTCGCTGACGACGTTGGGCTTGACCTCAAAGCTGTTGTCTACCTCAACTATGTTCTCATAGACAAGGCAGCAGACGAGCTGGTTATTCGTATTCGTCGCGGTGAGCGGATTCATGCTGTAGCTCTTATTGCAGTTGAGTGTGAAAATATCGTCTGCCGCAGCGGTCTGGCCAAGCTCCTTGCCTGCGCTTTGACCCTTGATATAATCGTCCTTATCGTCATCGGCAGTGCCGCAGGCCGCGAGCGGCAGCAGCGTCAGCAGTGCAAGCAGCAGCGCGATATAGCTTTTTATCCTTGACATTTGAGCACCTCAGAGCACTATTGCCGCCGCCATGCTGCCGCGGACGCCGTCGGTCGCTCGGTGCGACCAGTATTTATCCGGAAGGCACATCGTGCATTCATCCGACACGTCGATATTATCCCTCTTGAGGCCGAGCTGCAAAAGTCTGCGCGCATTCGCTCCGCGAAGGTCGACATGCGTTTTCCCGTTGGGCTTTTTCTCGAAAAGTCCATCGGTCTCGCCGCCGAGATAGCGCTCAACCGCCGCAGGGACATCATCGTCGCATTCAAAGCAGCATTTGCCGATGCTTGCGCCTATCGCCGCACGGATGCTCTGCGGCTTTGCGCCGAGAGCGCACATTTTTTCAACCGCCGCGCCGAGGATATCCTGTACGCTGCTTTTCCAGCCGCAGTGCACCGCCGCAGCAACGTACGCCTCCGGGTCGTGCAGCAGAACCGGCACACAGTCGGCAATATATATCATCAGCGGTAAGCCCCTGACGTTCGTTACAAAGCCGTCGCACTCAATTTGCTTATCCGATCCCACGTGGTAGCGGTCAGACTCCGTGGCAAGATAGACAATGCGGCCGTGGACCTGCTTTGTGACAACGAAATCGTCGGCATTGCAGCCTATTATCTCACCGGCAAGGCGGTAGTTTTCACGCAGGGCCGCATCGTCGTCGCCTCGGTTCACTCCGAGGTTCCACGACGCAAAAACGCCCTTGCTCACGCCGCCGATGCGCGTTGTGAACATATGCCTTGCGCTTATTTTATCCGATGTCATGTATACGCAGCCGTGCTGTGTGTTTTCAGTAAATGCCATTGTGCCTCCTCGTCAGTTGTTTCTGCCGCAGCACTCCTTGTATTTGAGTCTGCGCGAGCCGTCGGCCTTCATCTTGCCGCAGGGACAGGGATCGTTGCGTCCCGGCTTCGGGGCCTTTTTGATGGGCTTTTTCTTCGGAGCCTCGCCGCCGACGTTTGCCGCCACGTTTTTGGCAACTGCCTTGCGCTCAAGCGTCTGCTCCTTACGGACACGGATGGTGTAAATTCTTCTGACGGTCTCCTCACGGATGCCGTTTATCATGGCCTCAAACATATCATAGCCCTCGCGCTTATACGCATCGATGGGTTTTACGTTGCCGTAGCCGCGCAGACCGATGCCGCGCTTGAGCTCGGCCATCGCGTCGATGTGGTCCATCCAGTATTCGTCGACGACGCGCAGCATGATAACGCGCTCGATCTCGCGCATGATGGGCTGACCGTCGGGGGCAAGGCCGAACTCCGCCTCGCGCTTATCGTATACCTGCTGTGCGATATCGTACACTCGGTCGATTATCTCCTGAGCCTTGGGTGCGCCCTTGAAGTCCTCCATTTTAACTGCGCCCCTGGGCAGGAAGAGCTTTTCAAATGGAGCGACGACCTCGGCGAGATGCTCGGCATTTTCCGCTGCGCCGCCGTGCAGCGCGTCGTTTACGCTGACCGAGATGAACTCGTAGATCATCTTATTTATGTTCTCGCGCAGATCCTCGCCGTCGAGCACCTTGCGGCGCTCGTCGTAAATGATATTGCGCTGCTGGTTCATGACGTCATCGTATTCCAGAACGCTCTTACGGGTCTGGAAGTTGCGGCTTTCGACGGTCTTCTGAGCCTGCTCGATGGCGTTGGAGAGCATCTTGTGGTCAAGCGGCGTATCCTCGTCAACGCCGAGCGATTCCATCATATTGCTCATGCGCTCGGAGCCGAACAGACGCATAACGTCATCGGTCAGCGCGATATAGAAGCGGCTCTCGCCGGGGTCGCCCTGACGTCCGGCACGTCCGCGCAGCTGGTTGTCTATACGGCGCGACTCGTGGCGCTCGGTGCCGAGGATGAACAGGCCGCCGACGGCCTTGACCTTCTCGGCCTCCTCATCGCACACCGCCTTGTGCTCCCTGAGCTTTTCGGCGTACAGCGCACGGGCCTTGAGTATCTCCTCATCGCCGGTGTCGGCATAGCCCGTAGCGTCGGCGATGACCTCCTCGGTAAAGCCGGCCTTGCGCAGATCGTTCTTTGCCAGATATTCGGCATTACCGCCGAGCATGATATCGGTACCGCGGCCTGCCATGTTTGTCGCTATGGTGACGGCGCCGAGCTTACCGGCCTGCGCAACGATCTCTGCCTCCTTCTCGTGGTGCTTGGCGTTGAGGACATTGTGCTTTATGCCGCGAGCCTTGAGAAGCTTGGAGAGGTATTCGCTCTTTTCAATGGATATCGTACCGACCAGAACAGGCTGCCCCTTCTCGTGGCAGGCGATTATCTGATCGATTATCGCACGATCCTTGCCGGCCTCTGTCTTATACACAACGTCGGGCTGATCGATGCGCGCAACGGGCTTATTGGTCGGGATCTCGACTATGTCGAGCTTATAGATCGACGCAAACTCCTCCTCCTCCGTGACGGCGGTACCGGTCATACCGGAGAGCTTGTCGTAAAGTCTGAAATAGTTCTGGAAGGTGATGGTCGCAAGCGTCTTGTTCTCGCGCTGAACATCGACGTGCTCCTTGGCCTCAATGGCCTGATGCAGGCCCTCGCTGTAGCGGCGGCCGAGCATGATACGACCGGTGAACTCATCGACAATGAGCACCTCGCCGTCCTTGACGACGTAGTCGATGTCGCGCTTCATGATGCCGTGTGCGCGCAGCGCCTGATTTATATGGTGCGTGAGGGTCGAGTTTTCGATATCGGCATAGTTTTCAAGGCCGAACGCACGCTCTGCCTTGGCGATGCCGCGTGCGGTGAGCGTTGCGGTGCGCGCCTTTTCGTCGACGATGTAGTCGGCATCGAGGCTCTCGTCCTCCTCCTCCTTGGAGTCGGTGGAGGCATAGACCTTTTTCTTCAGACCGGCGACGAAATCATTTGCCTGACGGTAGAGATCGGTGCTCTCGTCGCCCTGACCGGAGATGATGAGCGGCGTTCTTGCCTCATCAATGAGGATCGAGTCAACCTCATCGACGATGGCAAAGGCGTGTCCGCGCTGGACGCGGCTTTCCTTATAGATGGCCATGTTGTCGCGCAGATAGTCAAAGCCCATCTCGTTGTTCGTGCCGTAGGTGATATCTGCGGCATAGGCCGCCTTGCGCTCATCGTTATCAAGGCCGTGGACGATGAGGCCGACGTCGAGCCCCATGAATCTGTGCACCTTGCCCATCCACTCGCTGTCGCGCCGGGCAAGATAGTCGTTGACGGTGACGATGTGGACACCCTTGCCGGTGATGGCGTTGAGGTATGCAGGCATGACCGCGACAAGGGTCTTGCCCTCGCCGGTCTTCATCTCGGCGATGCGGCCCTGATGCAGGACGATGCCGCCGATGAGCTGGACGCGGAACGGCTTCATGCCGAGGACGCGCCACGCGGTCTCGCGCACCGCGGCGAACGCCTCGGGCAGCATGGAGTCGAGCTCCTCGCCGTTATCGTAGCGGCTCTGGAACTCGGCGGTCTTGGCGCGGAGCTCGGAATCGGAAAGCGCCTGCATCTGCGGCTCAAGCGCCTCAATCTTATCGACGATGGGGTATATTTTTTTAAGCTCATGATCGGTGTGGCTGCCGAAAATTTTACTGAAGAAGCCCATATTGATTGCCTTTCGTATGTAAAGATAATTTCACAAGATAAGCTGACGGGAGCCGAACACCTACCGGTTTTGACAGGCTGATTTTCACTCATGCCGCGTTAAAACCCTTGAAAATACGGAAGTATTCCCTGCGGGCTTTGCCTTGCATGAGCAAAAATCAGCTCTGTCAAAACTGCAAAGCACCTGTCGGCAGACAATTTTCAGGTGATTTTCGGCTTTCTTTGATGCAGATGGGCTGGCGCCCATCAAAGAGAAAAAGGCGAAAAGCGCCGAAAAGGGACGGTGACAGGCGGCAGGGGTTCGGCTCCCGTCAGCTTAGATTTTAACACATAATTGTGAATAAAAAAAGACCTGCGGCATGGCTTTTTATGTCTTATTATGAGTTTTTGCGCACTGTGGCGCAGGCGCTTGTTATTTTTGCGGCTATTTGTTATAATGTGCGCATAATATGAAAAGAGGTAAAATCCCTTGGATTTCAAAAAAATCACACTGCCGGACGTAGGCGCGCTGCGCCCGTACCTGCGCGGACAGTATCGCTCGTGCGACTACTCGGTGCTGGGCGTGTTCATGTGGGCCGACAGATTCGGATACGAATACAACATTTCGGACGGCGTTCTGTTCATGCGCGAAAGATCGCGCTCGGGCGGCGGGTACGACTATTTGCTGCCGCTGGGCGAAGGCAGCCTGTGCGATAGAGTCAGAGCGCTGCGCTGCGCCGCCGGCGAAGGGCTCACGATGAGCCTCGTGCCGGAGGCAGCGCTCGGCGAGCTGCGGCAGGAGTTTAACTTCACCGCCGCCGAGGAGCCGGACATCGCCGACTACATGTACAGGGCCGGGGATCTCGCATATCTCGCCGGGAAAAAATACAGCAAAAAGCGAAACCTCATCCACCAGTTTGAGAAGCTCTACCCCGATTTCAGCCTTGAGCCGATAACGAAGGAGAACGCGCACATGATCGAAAAATGCTGCGAGCACGACTGGTCGGACGCCGGGCTCAGCGAGCTTGCGATGTACGAAAACGAGCACACACGCGAGGTGCTGCGCGACTTCGCAGCCTACGGCTGCACGGGCTACGCGCTGCGCACCGGCGGCGAGATCGCGGCGTTCTGCATCGGCGAGGTGATGGGCGACACGCTGATAGTGCACATAGAAAAAGCCCGGCGCGAATACAAGGGCGCGTTTCAGATGATAAACTGCCTGTTTGCAAAAACCGAGCTTGAAAAATGCGGCGTACAATTTATCAACCGCGAGGACGACGTCGGAGACGAGGGTCTGCGGCAGGCCAAGCAGTCGTACTTCCCCGAATACATGCTGAAAAAATTCAGGCTGAGCTTTGAGTGACAGGCGGAACAGGACAGGCTCACTGCAGGGCTTGACAAAGCCGGTAAGGTGGCTTATACTGAACATGTAAAAGGTGGCGTTACCGGACAAACGGTTAGTCCCCCATAATGGTTAAATCAAAAAGAAATAACCGCTGGTTTGCAGGCCGGGCGGTTATTTCTTTTTGTATATCTGAACGAACAGACTACAAATGCCGATTATCAAGTGGTAAGCGGGCGAGCAATGCTCGCCCCTACGAGTTGCCAGCAGTGCTGACCAAGACCGTGACAGGCGGAACAGGCAGGATAAGTTCCCTACAGGGGGGCGGCAGTTTTACGGTTTTCTCCGCGGCCTCGACACCGGGCAGGCGCAATATATGTATCGGCGCAGACTTAATGCGCCGCTGAAAAATCACCTCATCCGTCACGCAAAGCGCGACACCTTCCCCTCAAGGGGAAGGCATTTTTTGGCGGCGCACGGACACTGCTACGGATACACTTATTGCGTCAGCCCGGTATAGAGGGTA
>URAL01000050.1 GCA_900545805.1 uncultured Eubacteriales bacterium
CAGGATCGGCTCGGTATTCTCGCACCCGTTGGGGCAGAAGGTATCAACTTGTGGTGCACCACAAATCCGACGGCACCGTGGCGGTCTTGGCATAGATACGCCCCCCCTTTTGTTTCCGGTATATACCGATTATAACACACCGGGCAGAAAAAAGCAATATTCTTTTCAAAAGCCGCTGCAATTTCCGTCCACATGTAGAGCTGGTTGATGTTCGGAGTCGAAAGCTAAGTGTGGATTATGTTCGTATTTTCAGAATAAACTGAAAAGAGGTTGGTATCAAAATATGATACCAACCTCTTCAATAAAAAGTTTCAAATTATTTAGGAAAGACGAGCAATAAAAAGTAACCGAGAGCGTAAAGCCCGCCATAAAGCAGGCCAAATCAGCCGAGAATTTAGTTCAAGTCCTGCCTAACGCTCTGAAATGCCCTTGTGTATCTATAAAACACGCTTTGAAAAAACAGGGCATAAAAACGCTGAAACCCCTGATTTCTCAGGGGTTTCAGGTGAGTGTATCTATTTTTGTCACTCACTATGGTTGCGGAGGAGGGATTTGAACCCACGACCTTCGGGTTATGAGCCCGACGAGCTACCGGACTGCTCCACTCCGCGATATCCGAGCTCTTTAAAGCTTATATATAATACCACAGTACGCCGCGCAAGTCAATACCCCAGGCGCATATTTTGCTCGACAAAAAACGCGGGAGCGCTGCCCCCGCGTTTTTCATGCTTTACATGCTTTACCTGCACAGCTCGGATGCGGTCCTGGATGCGACGACGGCGTTATTGAGAACGAGCTGAATGTTGCTCTCAAGCGAGTCGCCGCCGGTCAGCTCGACAACGCGTGCCAGCAGGAACGGAGTGGTCTCCTTGCCGTGGATGCCTTTCTCCCTGCTCTCCCTGACCGCCTGATCGATGGCCGCGTCGATGACCTCCTTGTCCATGGCGTACTGCTCGGGGATGGGATTTGTGACGAGCATGCCGCCCTTCATGCCGAGCTCCTGCTGCGCCTTGAACATCGCGGCAAGCTGCGCCGGAGTGTCGACACGGTAGTCGACGCCGAAGCCGCTGCGGCGGGTGTAAAACGCGGGCAGCTCGTCCGTGCCGTAGCCGATGACGGGAACGCCCTTTGTCTCAAGATACTCGAGCGTGAGACCGAGGTCGAGGATGCTCTTTGCGCCCGCGCACACGACCATGACGGGAGTGTTTGCAAGCTCCTCAAGGTCGGCTGAGATGTCCATGGTGGTTTCCGCGCCGCGGTGCACGCCGCCTATGCCGCCTGTCGCAAAGACCCTGATACCGGCCATGTGGGCGATGATCATCGTCGTGGTGACGGTCGTTGCGCCATCCGCGCCGCGTGCAACGATGGCGGCAAGGTCGCGGCGGGATACCTTTGCGACCTTGCGTCCGGACTTGCCTAGGTACTCGATCTCCTCGGGGGAAAGACCGGCCTTGAGTCTGCCGCCGATGATTGCAATTGTCGCGGGGACAGCGCCGTTATCGCGTATCGTTTTTTCAACCAGCAGCGCCGTTTCCACGTTTTTCGGATATGGCATGCCGTGGGAAATAATCGTGCTCTCAAGTGCGACGACGGGCTTGCCTTCAGCCAGTGCCTGCTGTACTTCGGGGGAGATGTCAAGATATTTATTCATAATAACGCTCCATTTCTTTTTCATTTCTGAAAAGTGCATTATACTAATTTACAGATATATTGTCAAGCGCTTTTTCAGTGTGCAGAAAAGTCACAGACTTTTTGCGGGTTGGATTAAAAATATTATAGAAGATTTTCAAAAAACATGTGCTTCGGGACATCAGAGTGCTATAATGGCAGTGTTAAATCGTTTTTTGGATGTGATACCATGACCGAATACACACTGAACGCCGCCGGAGTGACAGCGTCCGCAAAGTCCGGGAAAAAGCCGATACTCGTAACCATGACTACCGAGGAGTTCCGCGAGAAGAAGACGGATTTTCCGTTTCACCGCGATATGCTGCACAGCCTCGGCTCCATTCGATACTGCAAGGCCGAGCTGTACCGCAGCTGTATTATCGGTACGATGCGCGTTCCGCGCAAGGAAGCCCAGCGCGCACCGGAGCTGTGCTTCGGCTTCTGCCTGACGGCGGACACGCTGTACATCATCGAGGATTCGGGCGAATACAAAACGCTTATGAGCAGACTCGTAAAGCATTCGAGCGGCATCGAGCGCCCGTCGCAGCTGCTTCTGCGGCTGCTGGAGCTTCTGACCGAAAACGACGTGCCGTACATGATGCACATTGAGGCCGAGCTCGAGCGCATGGAGGATGAGCTTGACGGCAAAACGCCCGACGATTTCTTCCGCCGCCTGACCCGTCAGCGCCAGAAGCTCTCCGAGCTCGGCGCGTACTACGGCCAGCTTTCGGACATCGGCGAGAGATTGTCCGACGAGATGTGTGCACCTATTGTCCGCGACTGCACCGCCTGGGAGAAGCTCACGCGACGTGCCGAGAGGCTTCAGGATCACGCAGAGCTCATCGCTGAGAGCGCCTTACAGCTGCGCGAGCTGTATCAGGCTGAGCAGGACTCGCGCCAGAACCGTATTATGGGACTGCTGACCGTCGTCACGACGCTGTTTCTCCCCCTGACTCTGCTCACCGGCTGGTACGGCATGAACTTCCGCAACATGCCCGAGCTTACCTGGCGCTGCGGCTACGCAGTAGCAGCAGCCGTCGCCCTCGTCATCGTCGTCATCGAGATTATTTGGCTTCGAAAGCATTTCCGCAAGTTTTAACAGCGCATTGACGCAGCTGCGTCCGTGCGCCTCTAAAAAAGAGCCTCCGAAACGCCGTAGTGGTTTTTAAGAAATTTTACAAAGCGGCGTGCGGAGGTCGAGGCTGATTCGAGGGACTTTATCGCGATGCCGACACGCACGACGACGGGAACATCGAGGGGGATGGATTTGACCTGACCCTCGTATCCTGCCAGCGAGAACGCTGACAGCACCGACACGCCGAGCCCGCCCGCGACAAGCGACAGGATCGTTGCGTCGTCCGAGGCTTCGACCTGAATGCGCTTTGCGTTCGGAGGCAGCAGCTTTTCCGCGTACTGCTCGGGGCAGGTTATAAACGGCTCCTTGAGAAGCCTGTCGATGGATATCCGTTCGCGATCCCAGCGGAACGACGGCGGCACGACCGCGACCAGCGGCACGCGTGTGAGCGGTATCCACTCAAAGCCCTCGGCGCAGGTCTCGTCCACCAGCGCAAGCTGAACCTCACCCTTTGACAGAAGCCTCGGCAGCTCGTAGCCGCGGATGGTGACCTCAATCTCAATATCGGGGTATGCTGCCTTGAACTCCTGCAATATCGTCGGAAGCTCGGCGCGGGCGATGCTCGCAAAGCAGCCGAGGCTGAGCTGATGGCTCATTGTCCGGCTCTGAGAGGCGGCCTCCTGCCGCAGCGCGTCGCAGGCGTCGATAACGCTTTTTATATACGGCAGAAGCTGCTCTCCCTCCTCGGAGAGACGAACACCGTGACTGCCGCGATTGAGCAGCGTGCAGCCCAGCTCCGCTTCCAGATTGTTAACAAGATGCGTCATTGCCGATTGTGTGTAGCCCAGCTCCGCCGCGGCCTTGCTGAAGCTGCCGCGATCGACCGCCATGAGCACTGCCCGCAGTCTTCCGTCATCCATAACGCTCCCGCCTTTCTTACCATAGATATAATATTTCCACGTAAATATATCACGCCAAACAGACAGTTTCAATAACTTTTGGTTAACAATTTATCATGCCGGAGATGAAAAAACCGACTGCATAATATTAAAAAAATTAATATATCAATGAAAAACTGTGATTTCCGCTCTCATGAAAAAAATGATATCCTGTATTCAGATTTTTCAGTGCACACTGCTGCACTGTAAAACAGCAGAGAGAAAAGCAAATGATGAAAGAGGAAAGAGCAAATGAAATTAGAAAACAAGAACCACACTGTCCGCGACATCATCGTCGTCGGCTTTGCGCTGTTCGCAATGTTTTTCGGCGCGGGCAACGTCATTTTCCCGCCGTACCTCGGAGTTGAGGCAGGCCCCGACTGGATAAAGGGCTTCTCGGCATACTTTATCGCAGACATAGGTCTTGCGATGCTCACCGTGTTCGCGCTCCTGCGCGTCGGCAGCAGCGAGGCGGTCACCGCACGCCTGGGCAGGATTCCGGCGGCAGTGCTCATGAGCGCGCTGATCCTGTGCATCGGCCCCATGGTCGCCATCCCCCGCACTGCGGCCACCACCTTTGAAATGGCCATCGTTCCGAACATCAGCGGCGTATCCTCCGTTGTGTTCTCGATCCTGTTTTTCGCGCTGATCCTGTTTTTGTGCATCCGTCAGTCGGCCGTTGTCGATATCGTCGGAGCGATCCTTACTCCGCTGCTGCTTATCGGCCTTGCGGTCATCATCGTCAAGGGCATCGCGACTCCGCTCGGAGAGATTTCGCTCACCCCGAATGCGGACAACGTCGTTCTCGGCGGCATCAAGGCCGGCTATCAGACCATGGACGCGCTGGCCGCGCTGCCGTTCGGCATAATCATTCTCCAGAGCGCCGCCTCCAAGGGCTACACCTCAAGCGGTCAGAAGTTCAAGCTCGTTTCGGGCTCGGCTGTCCTCGCGGGCGTGCTGCTGCTGGGAGTTTACATGGGCCTGTGCTATCTCGGTGCGACCGTTTCGGCTCAGTACGGCCTTGAGATCGGCCGTGCGGAGCTCGTCATGGCGATCGTCGAGGCTCTCATGGGCAAGCTCGGCATGATAATCTTTGGAGTAGTCGTTGGTCTTGCATGCATCACCACCGCCATCGGCCTTACAAGCTCCGCGGCAGCTTATTTCACCGAGCTGTGCCGCGATAAGATCCCCTACAAGGCCTTCGTCATCATAATCTGTGTGTTCAGCGCAGTAGCGTCCAACCTCGGCCTCGACCGCATCGTCGCCATCGCGGCTCCCGTTCTGGACATCGTCTATCCTCCCGCGCTCGTCGTTATATTCATCTCCCTTATCATTCCCAAGGCAAACGACTATGTCAGCCGCGGCGCGGCACTGGGAGCTGTCGGCGCAAGCATCCTGTGCGCGTTCAAGGTTCCGGCAATGGAGCATCTTCCTCTGTACGACATGGGGCTGTATTGGATACTCCCGGCCGTTATCTTCGGCCTGCTGGCCTTCGGTATTGCCGCCATCGTCAAGCCCGAGAAGGAAGAGCGCGCCGAAGCTAATGTCTGATATTCTGATATAAAATACATCAAAGCCACGGTCGACCGTGGCTTTTTAATATTCAAGAGCATAAGGGCAACAACAAAGCCCCGGAGAAGCTCCGGGGCTTTGCCCAGCGTGTCAAAAAAGCCAATGGCTTTTTTGACACACTTCAAATACGCCACATTTTTCGTGAAAATAAATTTTCACGAAAAATCTCGCTACGCTCGTCAAAAAGTCTGATAAATCAGACATTTTTGATGGCTATAATCTGATTTCGAGAGGGGCCTTTGCCCCCTCGAGCTCCCCTGCTGCGCGCTTATCTTTCCTCAGCAGCATAGGTTTTTTGACAGCCTGAACAAAGCCCCGGAGCTTCTCCGGGGCTTTGCCGCAAAGTGTGCATAAAGTGAAGATTGCCTTCGATTGACAAGAGGACACACGCCTGTCAGCGTCCCTTTTCGGCGCTTTCCGACTTTTTCTCTTTGATGGGCGTCAGCCCACCTGCATCGAAGAAAGCCGAAAATCACTCGAAAATTGCCTGCTGACAGGTGCTTCGCAGTTTTGACAGAGCTCAAATACGGTCATGCAAGACGAAGTCCGCAGCGCATACCGGCGTATTCGCAAGGGCTTCAACGCAGCATGGGCGCATTTGAGCCTGCCAAAACCGTATGTGCTCTTGTCAATCGAAGGCGAAAGGAGTATAGAACTTAAGTATAGAACTTGCTGCATTAACTTTGCTATGGTAAAGGGAAGGCTTTGACCTGGCGTCGGCCGGACGCCGGGTCGGCATCACGCAGAGCGAAGACCTGACCGCTCTGCGGACAAAGAAGATACATATGGGGGTTACGATATGCATTCTACAGTATCTGCGCCCCTCCGTCCGCTCCAAAAAGACATTCCTATGCTCCAAATAGGTTTTAGCGGCGCACGGACTGCGGGCACAGCCTCAATCCGCCGCTGAAAGACTCCAGAGGTTGGAGATCTGTGAGGCCAGGCGGCCGTATGACCAGAGCCGGGAGCTGTTTTCACGGCTGTTGGGGTCGTTTACGGAAAAGCCGCCGTCGGTATAGCCGGTGACGACGATGAAGTGACCCGAGCTTGTAAAGTCGCCCGGGCCGAGGGCGAGAATGAGCACCGCGCCGTCATCCAGCGCGTTTTTCATCGACTGCTCCCAAAGCGGGAGCTCCCGCGCCGTGAGACCGAGACGGGCGCTGCCCGCACCGATGAGCGTCCACGAGCTGCCGTTTCCGGGCACACAGTAGCCGTACTGCTCGGCCATGTGTGCGACGTAAAGAGGTGAGAACGCGGCGTTTTTCGACAGGTATACAGCCGCCATGGACAGGCAGGTAGGACCGCAGCCGGAGGTGCCGATAAAGCCCGAGCCGTAGGGCTCGTAGCCCCAGCGCTCGTCCCATTGAATAAAAAGCGGAACGCTGCCGCCGTGCGCCTCGGCGGAAAGGTCTATGTCGAAGCATTTATCGTGCTTTTCGGGGTAGGCGTAGACGTAATCGATCGTCTGCGGGCACTTCTCGGCCGTCTCGACGAGGATCGCGGGATAGTCTTCGCTGCTTTTTATGTGCGCAAGCTTCTCCTCGGCACTCGGCTCGCTGTCTATGGTACCGCAGCCGCCCAGCAGCGCGATAAGTGCGCCGGCGCACAGGCAAACGGCAATAAATTTTTTCATAATGCTACTCCTTTTTTCAGAGACGATTTTTCAGAGGCGTTTTCACATCGCACCGATACACATATTGCGTCAGCCCGACCGGAAGGTACCGACAACACCGCGACAGCCCCAATGCGCAATTAAAAACTCCCGATTCTGCTAAAAGCTTAGCAGAACCGGGAGTGTTTTTTATCCGTTTGTCCGTATGAAATTGTGATATCTTTCAGCGCAAAATCTTACGATTTTCCTACGGGCAGCGTCACCGTGAACTCGATGAGCTCATCGGCGCTGCGGGCGTTTATCGTGCCGCCGTGCAGCTGCACTATCTGATTTGCTATCGCGAGGCCGAGCCCTGCGCCGCCTGCGGACGAGCGCGAGGCGTCGAGCCTGTAAAACTGCTCGAATATGCGCCGAAGCTTGTCCTCGGGTATGGTCGCACCGTGGTTTACGACGCTGACAACGGCATTTTCACCGTCGAGCGCCGCGCTTATCATGATCTTCGTGCCGGGATAGCTGTACAGCACCGCGTTGCGCAGAAGATTGTCGAAAACGCGCTGAATTTTGCCCGCGTCGCAGCGGATCGGCAGCGTCTCGGGCGCTGTCAGCGTGCAGCCAAGCTCCTTGCCGCGGAGCATCGGCATGAACTCGAACCTCAGCTGCTCGAGAAGTCGAGTGAGGTCGATCCTTCCGTAATCGAGCGTAACGGTCGACAGGTTAAAGCGCGTGATCTCGAAAAACTCGTTTATCAGGTCCTCGAGCCTCTCTGCCTTGTCGAGCGTTATCGAGAGGTACTTTTCGCGGTTTTCGGGCGATATCTCCCGCTCGTCGCGCAGGAGAGTGAGGTAGCCGATGACAGAGGCCAGCGGCGTTTTCAGATCGTGCGCAAGGTACATGACAAGGTCGTTTTTACGCGCTGTTTCCTCTCGCAGGAGGCTTTCCGAGCGAGTGAGGGCGCCTTTTGCCTCGCTCAGCGGAACGGCGAGCTCGTTCGGAAGCTCCGCGGCGGGCTTATCGCTGAGCATGTATTCGCTGACCGTGGTGCCGACCTCGCGCAGCTGTCTGCGCAGGCGCACACGCGTGACGACGAGGATGACGATGAGCCAAAACGCAAAATTTATGATGAGAAGCTGCACGACAAGGCGCTTGACCATGCTCCAGTCGACGTCCCGTACGACACCGTTTTCCGTGACATATGAATAGCAATAGCGGCTGTCGAACCAGTCGAGCACAACGCCGTTTAAGCTGTTGTCGAAAAACGAGACGATAAGGACGATGAGCAGCGTTCCGGCGGCGAAGATGCCGAGCGTCTTGAGCACACTGCGCAGGGCGCTATTTTTCGATTTCATATCCCACACCCCACACGGTTTTTATAAACCTCGGATTTTTTGCCGGCTCGCGCATTTTCTCACGCAGGCGGCCGATATGCGCCATGACGGTGTTGCTGCTTGACGAGAGGTGTTTTTCCCTCCACACGGCCTCGAACAGCTCCTCGGACGGAACCACGCGCCCGGCGTTTTCGCACAGATACCACAGAATTTCAAACTCTGTCGGCGTGAGGCTCAGCGCTTCGCCGAACAGTGAGCACTTGTGGCTGAGTTTGCTTATCGTCAGGCCGCGGATATCCCTTTCACAGTCGGGCTCGGATGCGCGGCGGCAGCGGCGCAGAACGGTCTTGACGCGTGCCGTCACCTCAAGGGGGTTAAAGGGCTTTGTTATATAGTCGTCCGCGCCCATCGTAAGTCCGAGAATTTTGTCGGAATCGGTCACGCGCGCAGTGAGCATGATAACGGGAAAGCCGTGCTTTTCGCGTATCTTTTTCAGCAGCGCAAAGCCGTCGATATCCGGCAGCATAATGTCGAGGACGGCCAGCGCCGGCTCGCTTTTTTCGATAAAACTCAGAGCCTCCGCGCCGCTGAGCGCTTTGTGCACCTCGTAGCCGTCATTTTCGAGATACAGGCCGATGAGATCGGCAATCTCCCTTTCGTCGTCGACGACGATGACAGTATCCGGCATTATCCGACTGCCCCTTCGAGCTTTTCGATGCCGACGCGAATGCGGCGGAGCGTCTCGTCTTTGCCGAGGATGCGGCATATCTCGACCGCGCCGCCGGGCGTTACGGCCTTTCCTGCCGCGGCGATGCGCACCGGCCACATGACCTTTGCGTTTTTGCATCCGCAGCTTTCGGCCATGCCGGTCATCGCGGCGAGTATGCTCTCATCGTTCCAGTCGGGAAGCGCCTCGAACACGGGCAGCATTTTTCGCAGCATTTCGAGAGAGCCGGCCTCGTCGGTCTTGCTCTTTTTGTGGATGTACAGCGCGGTGTCATACTCGGGCAGCGCGTCGAAGAAATCGAGCTTTTCGGGGATGTCGGTCAGAACCTCTGTGCGCTGCTGCAAAAGTGCGGCGACGGCGGCCGGGTCGATCCGCGGATTTTTCACCGCCCTGCGGATGAAGGGCTCGGCGGCCTTTGCGAAGGCGTCAGGGCTCATGGCGCGGATATATTCGGCGTTAAAGTATTTGAGCTTTTCTATATCGAATATGGCCGGGGACTTGGAGATGCCTCTGATGTCGAAAATTTCGGCCATTTCGCGCATGGTGTATATCTCGCGCTCGCCGCCGGGGCTCCAGCCGAGCAGCGCCACGTAGTTTACAACGGCGTCCGTGAGATAGCCCTGCGCGATGAGATCCTCATACGAGGGATCGCCGTGACGCTTGCTCATTTTGCTGTGCGCATCGCGCATGACAGGGGAGCAGTGGACATAGGCCGGCACATCCCAGCCGAAGCCCTCGTACAGAAGATTGTACTTCGGCGAGGAGGACAGATACTCCGAGCCGCGCACGACGTGCGTTATGCCCATGAGATGATCGTCGATGACGTTTGCAAAGTTATACGTCGGCAGGCCGTCGCGCTTTATGAGCACCTGATCGTCGAGCGTTGAGTTTTCGACTGTGATGTCGCCGAAGATCTCGTCGTGGAAGGTGGTGCTGCCCTCCCAGGGTATCCTCTGGCGGACGACGAACGGCTCGCCGGCCTCGGCGCGCCTGTCGCTTTCCTCGCGGCTTAAGCCGCGGCAGGGATCGGCAGCCCTTTCAAAGCCCTCCGTCTCCTCCTGCTTTTCGCAGAAGCAGCGGTAGGCGTGCCCCTTTTCGATGAGAAGCCCGGCGTATTTGCCGTAAAGCCAGCGGCGCTCGGTCTGAACATAGGGACCCACGGGGCCTCCCACATCGGGACCCTCGTCGTGGTCAAGGCCGCACTGCGCCATCGTGCGGTAGATAACGTCGACAGCGCCCTCAACGTAGCGCTCCTGATCGGTGTCCTCGATGCGCAGAATAAACTTTCCGCCGTTGTGACGGGCGATCAGCCAGGTGTACAGCGCCGTGCGCAGGTTGCCGACGTGCATATAGCCCGTGGGGCTGGGAGCGAATCTCGTGCGCACCTCGCCCTTGGGTATGCGCGCCTCCATCTGCTCAAACCATGTCATATCCATAAATTATTCCTCCGAAACATAGATATAGACAGTGTAAAATGCTTTTTGGCGGTTGTCAAGTGAGAAGTAAAATGGTACAATGATAAACTGTATCTTTGGCTTTATAATTTAGGAGATAATAAAAATGGAAGAGATAAAAAAGAAAATAATGCTGTCGGGCATCCAGCCCTCGGGTGATCTGCACCTCGGAAACTACCTCGGCGCGGTGAAAAACTGGGGCGCGAGAGCCGAGGAGTTTGACTGCTATTACTTCATGGCAGACCTGCACACGCTCACCGTGCGCCAGGATCCGAAGCTGCTTCGCCGCCGCAGCCTCGAGCAGCTTGCGCAGTACATCGCCTGCGGTATAGATCCGGAAAAAAACGTCCTGTTTTTGCAGAGCCACGTGCACGAGCACGCAGAGCTCGGCTGGATATTAAACTGCTACACCATGTTCGGGGAGCTGAGCCGCATGACGCA
>URAL01000051.1 GCA_900545805.1 uncultured Eubacteriales bacterium
ATGCCGTGAGCCTCTGGCTACAAAAATCGCTGCAAATGTAGCCAATTTGTAGCCGATAAAAAAGAAAAATCCTGAAAAACGCTGTATTACCAACGCTTTTCAGGATTCAGAAAACACTAATTATTTATTCCCACTCAATGGTTGCGGGGGGCTTGGAGGTTATGTCGTAGACGATGCGGTTTATGCCCTTGACCTCGTTTACAATGCGCACGGAGACCTTATCGAGCACGTCGTAGGGTATGCGCGCCCAATCTGCGGTCATAAAGTCGGTCGTTGTCACTGAGCGCAGCGCGAGGGTGTAGTCATACGTTCTGCCGTCGCCCATTACGCCGACCGAGCGCATGCTCGTGAGCACCGCAAAATACTGATTCATCGTGTCCTCAAGATGTGCCTTTGCAATCTCGTCGCGGAAGATGAAGTCCGCCTCGCGCAGGATATCAAGCTTCTCCTTTGTGATATCGCCGATGACGCGTATGGCAAGGCCGGGCCCGGGGAATGGCTGACGCATGACCAGATATTCCGGCAGGCCGAGCTCACGTCCGAGGGCGCGTACCTCATCCTTGAACAGCAGTCGCAGCGGCTCTATGATCTCCTTAAAATCAACGAAATCAGGAAGTCCGCCGACATTGTGATGGCTCTTGATGACTGCCGCGACATTCGTGCCGGACTCGATGACGTCCGGGTAGATGGTGCCCTGAGCGAGATAGTCCACGGAGCCTATTTTCTTTCCCTCATCCTCAAAAACCCGGATGAACTCTTCGCCTATTATCTTCCGCTTTGCCTCAGGCTCGGAAACTCCGGCGAGCCTGCCGAGGAAGCGGTCCTGAGCGTTGACGCGGATGAAATTGATATCCCAGCTTTTGAATGCGGCCTCGACCTCGTCGCCCTCATTCTTGCGCATAAGACCGTGGTCGACGAAAATACAGGTGAGCTGACTGCCGACGGCCTCAGCGAGCAGTGCCGCCGCGACGGACGAGTCAACACCGCCCGAAAGTGCGAGCAGCACCTTGCCGTCGCCGACCTTGGCACGTATAGACTCTATAGATGCGCGCATATAGTCTCCCATCGTCCAGTCGCCCCTTGCGCCGCAGACCTCATACAGGAAGTTGTGCAGCATCTTCTGGCCGTACTCGGTGTGGTTTACCTCGGGATGGAACTGCACACCGTAGAAGCCGCGGGCTTCGTCGCATATGCCGACGGTCGGGCAGGCCGCGCTGTGCGCGACAAGGTGGAAGCTCTCAGGAACCTTTGCCATATAGTCGCCGTGGCTCATCCACGTGACGCTCTCGGCGGGAAGATCCTTGAACAGGCGGCAGCCGGTATCGAAAAAGGTCGGGGTCTTGCCGTATTCACGGGCGGTGTCCGACTGCGCGGCGGTCACCTCGCCGCCGAGATAATGAGCCATAAGCTGGCAGCCGTAGCAGATTCCGAGCACGGGGATGCCGAGCTCGAATATCTTCGGATCGACCTGTGGGGAGCCGGCAGCGTAAACGCTCTGCGGGCCGCCGGTGAAGATGATGCCGATGGGGTCGTATGCCTTTATTTCTTCTATAGTCATGCTGTGGGGCTTTACCTCGCAGTAGACATTGCATTCGCGGACTCTGCGCGCGATCAGCTGGTTATACTGGCCGCCGAAGTCCAAAACAAGCACTCGCTGATTGTGCATTCCGTGCCCTCCCCTTTAAAACATCTCGATGCAGCCCTCGCGCTCGGCGCTGACTGAAACGTATTTTATCGGGCAGCCGACGGCCTTCTCAATGTATTTCACATAGTCAAGCGCGGCCTTTGGCAGCTCCTCCGGCTTGCGGCAGGCGGAGATGTCACACTTAAATCCCTCAAGGTACTCATAAACGGGCTTTGCGCGCTCGAGCTCCTCGATATTACCGGGGAAGTTCTCGATGCGCTTGCCGTCGAGCTCATAGGCGACGCAAACGGGGATCTTGTCCATGTAGCTCATAACGTCGAGCTTTGTCAGAGCTATCGCGGTGCAGCCCTGCAGCTGCGCGCCGTAGCGCGACGCGACAACGTCAAAGCCGCCGACTCTGCGCGGACGGCCGGTCGCGGCGCCGTACTCGCCGCCTGCCTCGCGCAGTGCGTGAGCCTCGTCGCCGAACATTTCGCAGGTGAACGGGCCCTCTCCGACACAGCTTGAGTAGGCCTTCATGATGCCGATGCTCTCGTCGAGCTTGAGCTGTGGAACTCCGGAGCCGATGGGCGCATAGGCTGCCAGCGTGGTGGACGCCGAGGTGTAGGGATAGATGCCGAAATCTATATCACGGAGTGCGCCGAGCTGAGCCTCAAACATGACGGACTTGCCGCTTTTGACGGCGTCGGTGAGGTACACTGTCGTATCGCAGACATAGTCGGTAAAGGGCTTGCCGAATTTTTCGAGCCATGCCATGATCTCGTCAACGTCAATGGGCTCATGACCGTAGCCGCCGGCGACGGTGAGGTTTTTCCACTCGACGATACCGGCAACACGCTCGCGCAGATGGTCAAGGTTTTTAAGATCGCCCATTCTGATGGTCTTTTTCATGAACTTATCGGCATACACCGGAGAAATGCCGCGGCGGGTCGAGCCGAACTTCTTATCGCCGAGCCTGTCCTCCTCAAGTCCGTCAAGGAGCTTGTGATACGGCATGCAGATGGTAGCACGGTCGCTGATCTTGAGGTTTTCGGGGCTTATCGCAATGCCGCCCTCACGCAGGCGCGCTGTTTCGTTAAACAGGTGCTCAAGGTCGATGACTATGCCGGTACCGAGGACATTGACGGTGTCGTCGCGCAGGATACCGGAGGGAAGCAGGTTCAGGATGAACTTGCCCTTGTCGTTTACAACGGTGTGGCCGGCGTTATTGCCGCCCTGATATCGGACAACGATATCGTACTTTTCCGAGAGCAGGTCGACCATACGGCCCTTGCCCTCATCGCCCCAGTTGGTTCCAACGATTGCAGTTAACATTGTTTACGCTCCTTTACACATTTACACTTGCCTCGACGCCCAGCAGATCTCTGTTTGCATCGATGACAGGGGCAAGATACTCTTTTATGAATTTTTCGGTCTGATGCTCGGCCATGCCGGTAAAGCCATTCGCGTCGCAGAGCTTAGCAAGCTCCTCCTCATCGAGGGAGAACGCCGGATCGGCCATGATGCGCTCCAAAAGGTCGTTTTTCTCTCCGTAGAGCTTGACCTGCTGCGCCGCGGCCACGGAGTGGACTCGTATGCGCTCGTGCAGCTCCTGACGGTCGCCGCCCTTATGCTTTACACAGTACATGAGGATATTCTCGCTTGCCATGAACGGCAGCTCCTCATCCAGATGCTTTTTGCACACGGCGGGGTATAGCTTCATGCCGGAGGCGACGTTTATATAGAGGTTTAAGATACCGTCAACGGCCAGAAATGCCTCCGGTATGCTCAGGCGGCGGTTTGCCGAATCGTCCAGTGTGCGCTCGAGCCACTGGCTTGACGCGTTGAACGCCGCATTTTGCAGATCGTTAATAACAAAGCGCGACAGCGAGGCGATACGCTCGGATCTCATGGGATTGCGCTTATAGGCCATCGCCGATGAGCCTATCTGCTTTGACTCGAACGGCTCGTCGACCTCCTTGAGGTGCGACAGAAGCCTTATATCGCTTGAAAACTTCGACGCGCTCTGTGCAATGCCGGACAGCGCCTGCAAAACGTAAAAGTCCGTCTTGCGCGAATAGGTCTGTCCGCTGACGGGCGCACAGCGGCTAAAGCCCATTTTCGCGGCGATGAGCCTTTCAAGCTCACATACCTTCGCCTCGTCGCCGTCGAACAGCTCAAGAAAGCTCGCGCCGGTGCCGGTGGTGCCCTTGCAGCCTAAAAGCTCAAGTCTGCCGAGCTGACAGTCCAGCTGCTCAAGGTCGTTTACAAGGTCGTATGCCCAAAGCGTTGCGCGCTTGCCGACGGTCGTCGGCTGGGCAGCCTGAAAATGCGTATACGCAAGCGTCGGAACGCTCTTATACTTCCGTGCGAAATCACGCAGCGCGGCGATCGCGTTGACGAGCTTGCGCCGAACAAGGATGAGTGCTTCGCGCATACGGATGATATCCGTGTTATCGCCTACATAGCAGCTTGTCGCGCCGAGGTGGATTATGGGCTTTGCATCCGGGCAGCACTCGCCGAAGGTGAGCACATGCGCCATAACATCGTGGCGCACCTCGTGCTCGTGACGCGCGGCAGAGGCATAGTCGATATCGTCAACATGTGCCTTCATCTGCTCTATCTGCGCATCCGTTATATCGAGACCGAGCTCTTTTTCGCTCTCGGCAAGGGCGATCCACAGCCGGCGCCAGGTTGAGAATTTGAAGTCATCGGAGAAAAGGCGCTGCATCTCTTTTCCGGCATATCTCCCGCAAAGGGGATTTTCATAAAATTCGTGTTTACTCATCTATCTGTTTAAATACGTTTATGCCGCTGCGCTTGTGTGCGCTGTTTCGGTGGAAGCGGTCGATTATCTTCTTTTCCGCGGGGCTTACCTCTCCGCCGTTTATGTAGCTGTCTATCGCACGGTAGCTCACACCCATCTCACCCTCATCGGTCTGCCCGTCGAACAGTCCTGCCGAGGGTGCCTTGTTTATTATGCAGGCCGGTGCGGTAAGCCATTTGAGAAACTCTATTATCTCGGTCGCCGTGAGGTCGGATATGGGGTTAAAGTCGCACGAGCCGTCGCCCCACTTTGTAAAGTAGCCCATATACCTCTCGCTGCGGTTTCCTGTTCCGGCGACAAGGCGGTATTCGGACGCGGCAACGGCATACAGCGTCGTCATCCTCAGGCGCGGAGCGATGTTGTTTACGGCCGCGTTCGTCAGCGTCGTTATGGCCTGAAGCCTGTCTATCTCCACCTGTCGAACACCCGTAAGATCAATGACTCGGCTTTCGATGCCGAAGTGCTCGGCAAGCTCCTTCGCATCCTTCATATCCTGCTCGAAATTGCGCTTTGAAGCGCAGGGCATCATTATGCCCACGGTGTTTTCGCAGGCAAACTTGCACAGTATGCCGACGAGGGCGGAATCCTTACCGCCGGAGTTTCCGAACACTATGCCGTCGACACCGCTGTCGGCCACAAGCTTTCTTATATACTGAACTCTGTCGGCAAATTCCTTGCTGTAATCACGCATTGAACTCAGCTCCTCATTATCAATAAATACCCGACAATAAATTTTATAATATCTGCTTCCGTCTGTCAATAAGCGGCCATGACAAATTAGCCGCCTGCCGGCCTCCGTGTTTAGTCATTTTTCCCTCTGCCGCCGGTGTATCGGCCGTTTTTCGCTCAGCCATTTCAGTTACATATTTCCTTCGACAACAAAAGCCTTGATTTTTCAGCGTTTTTTTGCTAAAATGCAGAATGTAATAATTTTGCCACTCATTTTTAAACTATTTATCACAGCACACAGGAGAAACAGCATGAAAAGGTACATATCCTTCCTGCTTGCCGTCTTGATGCTCGTGACCCTTGTTCCGACAGCGGCTCTCGCGGATAACGAGATTGAGGAAATGAAAGCCAGCGAAAATCTCAAAACCCTCATTAAATACTGGGAGGGCGCACAGCTCAAGGCATACAAGGCACATCCGAGCGAGGAGTACTGGACCATCGGCTACGGCCACTACGGTCCGGACGTATACGAGGGCATGGAGATCACGGCTGAGCAGGCCGACGCATACTTTGAGCAGGATATCGCTCAGTTTGAGGCCGCGGCAAGGCGAATAAACGAAAAATACGGTCTCAACGCAAATCAGAATCAGTTTGACGCGCTCGTAAGTCTGGCGTACAACTTCGGACCGGGCTGGGTCGAGGCAAACACCGGCTGGCGGCTGGCACGGTATATCAAATCGAATTTCAGGGACAGCTACGGAAACCCCATCCCCGATCTTGAGATCGCCGACGCCTTCGCGGTTTTATGCTCTGCCGGCGGCGAGATACTCCCCGGACTTGTCAAGCGCCGTATAAACGAGGCGGAGATCTTCCTCTACGGAAGCTACAACACCGCGCTTACAAATTTCGTCGTCGTCATAATTGACGCAAACGGCGGCACAGCAGACGGCAACCGCGTCGTCGCCTATAACAAGGACAAGCCCTACGGCTCACTGCCGACAGCTTCCCGTCAGGGCTTCAGCCTTGATTATTGGAAGGACTCCGACACGGGCTCTGTGCTTACAGGCAGCACAATAGCCGACAAATCGCGCTACATAACGGCCGTCTGGTCAGGCGGCATAGCCCCCGAGACATATAAGCTAACCGTCTCCGGCGGTGAGGGCAGCGGCAGCTATACGGAGGGAACGAAGGTAAAGCTCGTTCCCGCAGTGTCAAGCGGCAAGGCATTCGTCCGCTGGGATGTGACCGGCGCAGGGGCTGTTTTGGGCGGCGACGGATACTATTACATAACGATGCCGGCCTCCGATGTGACCGCGGTCGCGGTCTTGAGGGCAGTCTGTCCGCTCGGCGATAAATGCCCGACGAAGGATTTCACCGACAATCCTGTGACATACTGGGCACACAATGATATTGACAGCGTTATTGCCTTGAGCCTGTTCAAGGGCACCTCGGGGACCACCTTCGGCCCGGACATAGTAATGTCCCGCTGCATGCTGATAACGGTTCTGTACCGGCTTGAGGGCAGCCCCGACGTTACGGGCTATGAAAACCGTTTTACCGACGTTGACGCCGACGGCTACTACTACAATGCTCTGCTTTGGGGCTCGCACAACAACATTTCAAACGGCTACAGCGACGGCAGATTCGCTCCCGACGATCCTCTCACGCGTGAGCAGCTCGTGACCTTCCTGCACCGGTACGCAAACTACAAGGGCTACAACACGGACGTATATACCGATATAGGCGGCTATTCCGACGCGGCCAAGGTCAGTCCCTTTGCCCGCGAGAGCATGTGCTGGGCAATAGGCGCGGGCATAGTAAACGGAACCGGCAACAACACGCTCAGCCCGCAGGACAGCGCATTGCGCGCACAGGTCGCCGCAATGTTCAACCGCTTTGCCGGCGGCATGGCCTGAGCCTGACATCACAACGAAAATACCGATCACTGTTTTGGTGATCGGTATTTTTTATACTCCTTATTCGTCGCCGTCGTCCGGCTCCGGTGTTGCCGGCACCGGCGTGGGGGTAGGCGTGGGAACGACCTTTTTTACGAATGTCGCTATGACGCTGTGATTCTCGGTGACATTGGACAAAGTATAGCTCTCGACAGCGCCCTTATCCTGACCGTCGACAGTGACGGACTGTATCTCATAGCCCTCCTTGGGGGTAACGCTTATCGTTACGCTGCCCCAATCCTCGACCGTCACGCTGCCGTTGGGATCGGTCGTGCCGCCGTTGCCTGCGGTGACGAGCACTGTGTGAGTGCCGCCGGATTTGGCCGTATCCTTATTATTCTCTGGTGTCGAGCTTTCGGCAATGTCCTTGTTATTTGATTTTACGGAGCCGGGCTTGAAATCAAAGCAACCGTCAGCCGCCACGACGATCACCGTCAGCACCGCCAAAACGCAGAGGATACCGGTTATTATCCACTTCGTTTTCATGCTCATTGAGCGCTTGTTGTTATTATTACTCATATCTCAGCCTCCGGGAATACTACTGATTCTGCGTCTGGCCGCCCTTGTTTTTGGGCTTGCCTCTATAATAGTAGCGGCGGTTCGATCTTTTTTTCTCACCGTCCGCGCTCCCTGTCTGCTGCGGCTTCTGCTGCTCTGCCGGCTTTTGCTGCTCTGCCGGCTTTTTCCCTCCGCCGCGGCGATTGTTTCTCGGCTTGGGCCCGGCCTCCGGCTTTTTTCCCTCCCGTGCGGAGGCTTCCTGCTCTGTCTGAAGCTTGGGCTTTGCCTCGCCGTTCGGCTTCTTTCCGCCGCGGCGTGAGCGACGGCTGCGACTGCGCTTTTTCTGTGCGGCGGCATCCTCCTGAACTTCTTCGCCGCTGTCCGCCGCGAAAAGCTCGGGCAGCTTCCACTCGTCTGCTTCTTCCTCCTCTTCCTCTTCAGGCTCGGGGATGTATTTGAGAACCGACGGCGGGGTTTCGCCGTCCTTCGGGCGGCCGCCGGGCACTGCCGCAACCTCGACCGCTCTGTAGGTTTTTACCGTATCGTCTCCCTCGCCGTCGAGCTTGACCTTGACCATCTGGCGCAGGAGATTTACCTGTGTGACAATTCCGTAGCCGGCCGGAGTTTCAACGAACGCGCCCTGTTTGGGAACGTTCTTCGTCAGCTCCTCGTAGGCCTCCTGCTCGTATCTCAGGCAGCACATAAGTCTGCCGCAGCTTCCGGATATTTTTCCCGGATTGAGCGACATAGACTGCATTTTCGCCATTTTCGTGGATACCGGCTGGAACTCGTCTATAAACTGATTGCAGCAGAAGGGTCTGCCGCATATGCCGATGCCGCCGAGCATCTTCGCCTCGTCCCTGACGCCGATCTGCCTGAGCTCTATCCTGTTGCGGAATATGCCCGCAAGATCCTTTACAAGCTCGCGGAAGTCGACTCTGCCGTCGGAGGTGAAAAAAAACATGGTCTTATTGCCCTCGAAGTTGCACTCTACGTCGACGAGCTTCATGTCCAGGCCGTGCTCGGCGATCTTCTTCCGGCATATCTCGAACGCTTCCTTCTCGCGCTGCTTGTTTATCTCGGCAACACGCAGATCGTCGCGGGTCGCAAGGCGCACGACCGGGCGCAGAGGCTGGATGACAGTATCGTCCTCGACCTCGTGATTGCCGCGGATGCAGTCGGCTATCTCAAGCCCCTTGCTGGTCTCGACAATGACCTGCTGGCCGGTTTTTACACTCTTGCCGTTCGTGGAAAAGTAATAGCTCTTTCCCCTGTTTTTGAATTTTACGCTTATAACCTCAGTCAATTGTTTTCCTCGTTTCCGCTGCCGAGCGCACAGCCAGCAGCCCCAGAATGTGTTTCACGCCAGTATTGACCGTCTGATACCGTGCGCAGCGGTCAATAAGCTGTATGATATCCATTATGCGCATTTTATCCTCCGCCGACACCAGAAGTCCGACATAGCGCCGCTTCAACGCAAGCAGAAACGCGCCGAGCGAGGCAGCGTCAAGCGTTTCATGCTCAAAGCACCAGGCCGTCAGCTCCGGGATATCGCCCTTGCGCTCGAGCGAGACGAACTCATCGGCAAGCGCGGCGGAAGACTCGTCCTCCGCATCCTCCTCGCCGGCACAGCTTACGAGCACGCAGCGCGAGCGCACCGTGACAAGCAGCCGCTCGGGATTAGACACGCACAGAATAAAATGAACGCCCCTCGGCGGCTCTTCGAGAATTTTGAGTGCGGCATTCTGCGCCTGCTCGTTCATCGTGTCGGCGTCCTTTATGATGTATACCTTCGCCGCCGCCTCGTTTGGAATAACATAGGCGTCCGCGCCCATTGCGCGCACCTGATCGACAAGTATCTCCTTTTTCTGTTTGCCCTTATCGTCGGTTATGCGCTCGATAACGGCAAGGTCGGGGTGAACGCGCGCCCTGACCTTGCGGCAGTCGCGGCACACGCCGCAGGGGCGCTCGCCGTCAGCCTGGCACAGCATCTTTTCGGCAAGGTAGAACGCCTTGCCCGTCCGCGCATTTTCCGACGCCGAGGACACTATATACGCGTGCGGCAGTTTTTCCATAGCATCCTCCGAAATAAATACTTAATCAGTTTATTTTACTCTTTTCCGTGTTTTAAGTCAACTAAAACCGCGCGGAGTCTGTTATAGTGTTATATATTATCTACAGAAGCGCATTGCAGATTTTGTGATAAACGACAAATTTCGAAAAATTCAAAAATATTTGTCCTCCTTTTTCATTTGCAAATGTATTATATAAGTGAAGGGCAAAGAAAAATGAAAGGAGCCTGCCATATGCTGTGTCCCAAATGTTCCGCCGAAATGACAGAGGGCTTCATCGACAACGAAAAATGCCCGGTATATTGGAAACCGCAGGGGTATGAGGAGGATATTCTTTCATTTCATTCCAGAAAACGAGGCAGCAAGCTCCAGCTCGGAGACGGCAATTACCTGCTTGGCGGCTGTGTGACCGCTTTTTATTGCAGCGCCTGCGATCTCGTGCTCATAGACGATATCAGACATAAATAGCAGCAGATATATGTAACCACTAATCTCCCAACATTTTAGAAACGATAGGAAATGAGTGCTATGAGCAAAGCAAAATACATAATGCTTATAATTTTATCAACACTGCTCTACATCGCGTGGCTGGTCGGGCTGTATTTCAGCCTCGGTCTGTTCACGCACAGCACCGAGCTAAACCTGCCGGTGTATGCCGCGTCGCTCGTCTGAGCTGTCGGCGCGTGGCTGATCGACAAGAAAATAAATGCGCAGGACAGCTTTAAGTATAAGCCCAGCGTGCCTATCGGCTTCTGCGTGTTCCTTTCGCTGTTTTCGCTCGCGCTCGTTTACGCACTGCCGCACATTTAATCCTGAGCTGTACAGCAAAAAATCGCGTACCCAGGAAATCAAAAACCTAGATACGCGAACAGTTTGGCAGGGGAAGAAGGCTTCGAACCCTCGGCCTACGGTTTTGGAGACCGCCGCT
>URAL01000052.1 GCA_900545805.1 uncultured Eubacteriales bacterium
CCAATAATCCGTATCCATCAAGGGTAGTGATTCATAGAACGCCGTTTCGTTTAATACAGCATTCACAACTTGCAATATTCAACGCGCCAATTGGTGCACGAACAGAGATTAAAATATCTTTTTCCCGTGCTATTTTGGTTGGCTCAGAGCACCACATACGAACCGCAGGATAAATCTCTCCAAAATCTGCATTTCCCTGAAAAAACGGAAGGCCGTTACCATCTTCGTTGTATGTGGAAGAATCCGGAGACTGTCCCATATTTATCGCACAAATTTCTTCTAACCTCGCCATCATAGCATCTCCTCCAATTCCGCCAGCCCTGCGGTAATCTCCAGTTCCAGCTCATGCAGGTCTGCCATCAGTTCTGTGGTAGAGGGGTACTCCACCGGCACATACTCCACCTCTTTGTACTTGTTGATGGACAGGTCATAGTCGTTGTCTGCGATTTCCTGTTTCGGCACAAGAAAGCTCTGCTCTGTGCGCTGGCGGTCAGCTTCCTGGTCCAGATGGTGGAACCGCTCGATGATGTCGGGAATGTCATTTTCCGCAATTTCGCTGCGCTTGTCGTCCAAGGAAAAACCGTCGGCTTTCATATCATAGAACCACACATTTTCCGTGCCGCCCGCTCCGGTCTTGGTGAACACCAGCACCGCCGTGGACACGCCCGCATAAGGCTTGAACACGCCGGAGGGCATAGAGATCACCGCCCGCAGCTGATGGTTCTCCACCAGTTCTTTGCGAATAGCTTTGTGCGCCTTGGAGGAGCCGAAAAGCACGCCGTCCGGCACGATGCAGGCGCACTGACCACCCTTTCTCAGCATCCGCAGGAACAGGGCCAGAAACAACAGCTCGGTCTTTTTGGTGTTGGTCACGGCTTTCAGGTTGTCGTTGATGCTTTCCGCGTCCACGGTGCCCTTGAAAGGCGGATTTGCCAGACACATGGTAAACTTGTCGCTGATCTGGTTCTGCTTGGAAACGCTGTCCTTGTAGTCAATCTCCGGGTGGCTGATGGAGTGCAGCATCAGGTTCATCGCAGAAATGCGCAGCATGGTGCGGTCTGTGTCAAAGCCGGTGAAGGCATCCCCAGCAAAGTGCTCCCACTGCTCGGAAGTCATGGTATCCTCGTAGTGGTTGCGAATGTACTCCGCGGCGGAGACCAGAAAGCCTGCCGTGCCGCAGGCCGGGTCGCAGATGGTGTCGTTCGGGGTGGGTTGCAACAACTCCACCATCATTTCCCGGATGTGCTTGGGAGTGCGAAACTGGCCGTTCTGCCCAGCGGTAGCCAGTTTGCCCAACATGTACTCGTACAAGTCGCCCTGCATATCCAAATCGGCAATGTCATGCTCATACAGGTCATCCAACCCTGTGATGATTTTTTGCAACACCTGCGGCGTAGGAATCAGGAACATCGCATCGCTCATGTACCGGGCAAAGGCCGTCTCATTCTGCACATCACTGCTGGAATCGTCGGCGATTTCCACCAGTTCCCCCTGCTCGGTGAAGTCCGGCAGGCGGCCATGTTTCATGTTTTTGATGGCAGGGAAGACCCGCTGGGAAATTACATTGAAAATATCGCGGGGATCGTTGTTCTTGAATTTACTCCAGCGCATGGACTGTCCAACGGTAGACTGGGGGAAAATCTTCTCCATCTTCTCGCCAGTCATATGCTCAAATTCTTCCGTTTCCAGCTCTTTTTCGTCCAGAGAGCGGATAAACATAAGATAGGTCAGCTGTTCGATGACGGTTAGAGGATTGGTAATGCCGCCCGCCCAGATGTCCGTCCAGATTTTATCTACTTTATTTTTAATCACACCTGTAATCATGCATCTATTCCTCCGTTTTCTGTATCAGGGATAAATTCCATCACGTCTCCGATATTGCATCCCAGCATGGTGCAGATTTTTTCCATGCTGTCCATGGAGACAGGCTCACCTTTACTTAATCGTGCTAAAACATTGGTGCTGATTTTTGCACGGTGCATCATGTCGGTTTTGCTCAAACCATGATCGATCAACTGTTTCCACAGCCGATTGTAACTGATTGCCATCCCGCACCTCCTGATTTTTTCCTATTTACTAGTATAACGGATATTGTGCTAAAAGACAAATAAAATTCACGAAATCGTGAGCTATTGATTGGCAAAAACGTGGTCTGGATATTGGAATCCCAGACCACGTTTTGCTTTGAGCAAGACAGGCTTGCCATCAAATCATTTGAAAATGCTTTAGTGCATCCATAATTGCAGCTTCCTTTTCCGGCGGGCACTGTGGTACTTTCGCGTCTTCTTTCTTTGACAGATTATAATTCTGCCCCACATCTAGCCCGCACTTCCGCTTAACCTGGGAGATATACAGGCTGGACACCTTCAGGCCGTGCTTTTCCAGCACATAGGCTTTGATCTCATCATAGGTGGCTTTACTCTCCGCCGATGTCAAATCCAGCTCGTCCATCTTCACTTCGATCTCGATATGTTCTTTACTTTGAAGTTTGGACAACAAGCAAACCGTCTCGACATGTGCTGTCCTCGGGAACATGTCCACGGCTTCGGCGCGGCGCAGGACATAGCCGCAGTCGTTAAACACGCATATGTCTCGCGCCAGGGTCGCAGGATTGCAGGAGACGTACACTATGCGCTCCGGCGTCATGCCGCACAGGGCGCGCACGGCGGCCTCCTCCATGCCTCTGCGCGGCGGATCAACGACGATCGCCTCGGGACGCACGCCTTCGCGCAGAAACTTTTCCGCCGCCTCGGACGCGTCGGCACAGATAAAGTCCGCGTTCTCTGTCCCGTTGCGATGCGCGTTTTCGCGTGCGTTCTCCACCGCCTCGGGGATTATCTCCGCGCCGATGACCCTCTTTGCCGATCTTGCAAGAAACAGGCTTATCGTGCCCGCGCCGCAGTACATGTCCAAGACCGTTCTGCCCTCCGGCGCGGCGTACTCTACGGCCTTTTCATACAGCTTTTCCGCCTGCGGAGGATTTATCTGATAAAACGCCTGAGGGGCGAGCTCATAGACAATGCCGCAGAGGCTGTCGCGTATAAAATCCCTGCCCCACAGCGTGTGAAAATCGCCGGCAAGGACGGTGTTGCCGTCGGTTTTGTTGACATTCAAAACGATGCCCGTGAGCTCAGGGCAATTTTTACGCATAAACTCAACAAGCGTTTGCGTTCTCGCGCCGAAGCCGCCGGAAGCGACGATGACCGCGACGGCGTCGGGAGTGTTGACCGCCTTTCGCACGTACACATGCTTTACCAAGCCGCGGTGGGTCTTCTCATCATATGCACGGATGCCGTTATCATTCATAAACCTAACGACCGCGTCGGCGGCTTTGTCGGCAATCTCGCTCTGTATAAGGCAACGCCCGACCGGCACAAGCTCGTGACTGCGCGGCGCAAAAAAGCCCTTGCGGGCGCGGCCGCCGACCTCGCGCACGGCATAGATGCCCTTATTGCGATAGTGCGCCGTGTCGCTGCTGCCGGTGATGCGCTCGACCTGCACGGACTGATGTCCGATGTGCCGCAGCGCATCGTTCACGCGCTGCTTTTTAAAGCGCAGCTCCTCGGCATAGCTCATGTGCCGCAGTCCGCAGCCGCCGCAGCGCAGATAATTTTCGCACTCGGGCTCTGTGCGCTCGGATGAAAGCTTTATCGGTTCAAGCGCACGGCCGTACACCGCCGAAGCCCCGACCTTGACGATGACGATGCGCCACTTTTCGCCGACAATCGTGCGCGGCACGAACACCGCCCTGCCGAGTATGCGCGCAACGCCGCTGCCCTCTGAATTATAAGCCGTAATCTCGACTTGAAATATCTCGTTTTTCTTTAACTGTTCCATGTTTTTCATGATATCACGACACTGCATATTTTTCAACGGACATATTTTTCAATGAAAAAGCACGTTCCTCCGGAACGTGCTTTTCATATTCAGCTGCATGTAAACAGTATGACCTGCCGCCGGCGGGCGATCTGCTCAAGCAGTGCCATAGTCTGCTTTCTGCGTCCGGCATCGTAATTGACGAGCGCATCGTCGATAATAAGCGGGCAATTTGCGTCCTCCGGCAGAGCCAGCGAGCATACCGCAAGGCGAACGGCAAGGTACATGAGATCAAGAGTGCCCGCGCTCAGATACTCCGCACTGCGCGGAACGTTCTCGCCGTTTTCATGTACCGTTGCCGAGAAATCGCGGTCGAGCATCACGCCGTCATATTTACCCTCGGTGACAAACTGCATATACTCCGCTGCAAGCTTTCCCAGCGCCGGAGAGAAGCGGCTGCGGATATCCTCATCGGCCTTGCGCAGTGCATCGACAGCCAAGGCTATCGCATCATACTCAGCGGAAACTTCCGCGTATTCGCTCTCCATTCGGCTTATCTCCGAGCCGAGCACCAAAGGATCGCCCATTGCGGCAAGTCTGCCGCTGCGCTCGGCCATCAGGGCACAAATGCGGCTGCATTTCGCACGTGCCTCGGCAAGCTGACGGCTCAGCTGCGCGGCCTGATTATCGCCGCCGGTGAAGTCGAGCTGCGTAAGCGTTCGGCTCTCCGCCTGCTCCTGACGGCGGCGCACCGCTGCAAGGGCCTCGGCGGTCTCCTTCTCGACACGCTGAGCCTCCGTATAGTTTTTGTAAAGCTCAAGGAACTCGTCAAGGCTCGAGGCAATATCCTCCTCGGACTCTGCTCTGTACTTTGAAAGTATTTTGCGCCGTGCCTTTGCGGCCTCATAGGACTCCGCCCTGCGGCGCGAGGAGCGGACGAACAGAATTATACCGGCAGCCAGCGCGACTGCTGCCGCGGCAAAGGCGTGGAGCATGAAATCCTTAAGCAGCAAACCTGCCGCGACGAGCGATGCGCACAGCACCATAAGTATTATCGCCAATGCGGGAGACGACTTGCGCTCGGACTTTTCCTTCAGGCTGAGCGCCTCGGCGAGATCGGCCTTAACCTCGGGCTTGGCCTCCTCGGGCTTGCGCTCGCCTATCGCGCAGGCACACAGCGCCGCCCGGCAGCTGTCACGCCGCTCGGCGGCCTTATCGTGCCTCTCGGTCGCGGAGTTTACATCGTTTCTCACGCCCTGCAGGCTGCTGAGCGCCTCCTTGCGGACGACCTTTCGGCTCTCTGTAACCTCGGCTTCGAGCCGTTGGCACTCCTTTTTTGCCGCCTCAAGCTCGGCGGACATATCCTCGCGCTGCCGCGACGCGTCCGCAAGCTCGGACAGCAGCTGCTTTTTGTGCGAAAGCTCGTCCTCAAGCTCCGGCAGACGGCCGTAGCGGTTGAAGCGGCGCTTGCGCTGCCACTGACGCAGACGCTCGTCGGCCTCGGTGTAGGAGCAGTCCTCCTCGCCTGTAGAGACAATGGCGCTGATGCGCTTTTCAAGCTCGGCACTGTGCGTCACCGCAACCTTGCCCTGCTCGATAAACGCACTGCGGCGGAAAACATCGCGGCTCACGCCCGTGAGCGCTTCGCCTGCGTTCGCGCCGGTAAGTCCGTCGACGGGGACATTTGTTCCCGTATACACCGCGGAAAATTCGCGCATCGGAGCGGAGGCCGTTTTCGTCGTGCGCACGACGGTGATATCGCGGCCTTCCTTTTCTATTTCCATGCTGCCCTGCATGGGTGCTCCCGACCACGGGGCATAGCGCATTTTATCGGGCAGAAAGCCCGCCTTCTGTCTCTCGGAGCTGTCAATACCGTAGAGCATGGCGCGGATAAACGCACACCATGTGCTCTTGCCGCTCTCGTTCGGGGATGAGATGACGTTCAGCCCCTCGTGCAGCACGAGGCTCTCTCCCTCGAGCTTTCCGAAGGTGGCGTCAAGCCTTTTTATCATCATGGCGTACCACCTCCTCGCGATTATCCAGAGCAGCAAGCCCCCAGCGTGCTGCCTGACTTATCTTTTCGCGCTCTGCATCGGTATTTGCCGCGTCGAAGGCTGCCTTGAGCCGCGCCAGAAATTGACCGCGCAGGTTATCCTCCCCGGCGCTTTGCCAAGCATCGCGCTTTAAAACAGTCTCATCGCGCACCTGAAGCGAGAAAAATTTATCCTCAAGTGCCGTGCAGAGCGCGTCCGGCTGCGGAGGCTCGGCCGCCTCGCCGCGCAGAACGATGCGGTAAACATCGTTTGCCGTGTTATCCGGCAGAGCTGCCAGAACGTCGCTTATGACGTCTCCGCCGGTGAGCTCAACATTTAATATCTCATACCTTCGCTGAGCAACGCACACGGGCTTCACGCCGCACAATGATCCCAGCGATACGATATAAACATGCTTCTCGCCCGTTTCGTCAAAGCCGCGCCCCTCCGGACATCCGGGCCACGCATAGTATACCGTGCCGGACTTTTTAAGTCCGCTCTCCTTGTGGATATGCCCCATGGCGATATAGTCCATGCCGGAGGCCGCAATATCGAGCTCCGTTACGGGGTTATAATTTGACGCCGCGGCCACCTCGCCGTGGATGCACATGATATCCTTCACTCCGGCGCTTTTCGACGCGGAAAAGCCGTGCAGCATGGCGGGCGAATAATTATCGCAGAACGCCGCGCCCCAGACTCTTGCACCGAGCTGCGGCAGCTCAACGCACTCAACGGCGGGACTTTTGAAAATGTGCACATTTTCGGGGAACCTCACGTGCGCATACGGCGAGCGCGGCGAATAGAAATCGTGGTTGCCCGGCGATATGAACACGGGCGCGGAGATGCTGCCGAGAGCCTCCGCGAGCGCCTCGCCGGTCTCGGCATAGGTGCTGTCGGAATCCAGAAGGTCGCCGGCAAGGAGCACAAGATCAACCTGCTCGGTCTCTGCAAGCTGTGCGATACGGTACAGCAGTCTGCGCTGCTCCTCCCTGCGCCGCGCAGCTTTTGCCGCTCCAAGCCCCTCAAAGGGCGAGTCAAGGTGCAGATCCGCCGCGTGAAGAATTTTAAGCTCGCTCATGTGAATCTCACTCCCTCCGCGCTCAGGCATTTGCCCGTCTCCGGATCGATGGTGAACACGCAGCCCTCAAGCTTCGCCGGACCCTTGGCAGAATCGTATCTGCGCGGAGGATCTCCGAAGAATTTGCCGATCGACTGCTCAGGCTCGATGCCGATGACGGAGTTTATCGCGCCCGTCATGCCGAGGTCGGTTATATATCCCGTGCCGTTGGGCAGCACGCAGGCGTCGGAGGTCTGCACATGCGTGTGCGTTCCCCAGACGGCGCTGACCTTTCCGTCAAGCAGAAAGCCCATGGCGCGCTTTTCGCTCGTGCCCTCGGCGTGGAAATCGACGAGAATTATCCTCTCGCGTATCTCCTCCATGTAGCCGTCGGCTATGACAAAGGGGTTATCCGTGTTCGCATCGAGCGTGAAATGCCCCATCAGGTTCATGACGCATACATCTCCGAAGCTCGTTTTGTAAACGTCTATGCCGCGTCCCGGACACTGAGGAGCGCAGTTTGCCGGGCGCAGTATCTTGCGCCGCTCATCGAGATAAGGTCTCAGCTCGGTACGCGTCCATGTATGGTTTCCGAGGGTGATAACGTCCGCTCCGGCGTGGAATATCATATCCGCCTGGCGAGGCGTTATACCGACAACATTTGCGTTTTCGCCGTTTACGACGACGAAGTCAAGCTCCAGCTCGCTGCGCAGACGGCGCAAATTTTTAGTAAGATAATCCAGCCCCGGCTCGCCGCATACGTCGCCGACGGCAAGAATCTTTACACTCATCAAAAAATCTCCTCTCCTGGAGTAATGAGTGTAGTATAGCACAAATTACAGCGGTGTAGCAAAACAAAAATGGCCATAATATATTGCGGAGGTGTAAACAATGCATAAGACAAATTTTCTCGTTGGCATGGGTATAGGCGTGGCGGTCGGCTCGCTTGCCGGCATGACCGTGTCCGGCACAAAAAAGACTCCTAAAAACATCGTCGGCAAGACTCTCAAGACGATGGGCGAGGTAGTCGATGCGGTTTCGAGCTCGATAGGCATGTAATTATTTTGGCCGATACGGCCGAAAATAATTAAAAAAGGCTTGCATTTCCTCTCCGGCTGTGCTAATATACTAAGGCGCTAAGCGATAAGCGCCGTTAGCTCAGCTGGATAGAGCGTCTGGCTACGGACCAGAAGGTCAGGGGTTCGAATCCCTTACGGCGTGCCAAAAAGATTAATCCCCGAAGTTGTTGAAGCTTCGGGGATTTCTTTGTTTATCAATGGCTTGCGGTATTTGGGCATCATACATTTTTCAGCGAATAAATACGCTGTTTAACACGCAATTTTACGACAAAATTTACGACAACCTTGTTTTACGCGTTTTTCAGCACACTGATTGCTTTCCAAATCCATCTATGTAGACAGGCAAAACAATTGCTGCCGGTTTTCTCGGCGGCGTATTTGCGCACGGTGTCCTGTGCTTTCCCGCAGCTTTCGCTGTATGTATAGAGCCTTAAAAATAGATTTACATATTACATGGTTTAGTGTATAATACTTTAGCTAATTTTATTGAGGAATGATTGCAATGATAGAGTTTGAAGAGTATAAAGGAAAACTTAACGGCTTAAAGCCGACGCTCGACTCGCTGCGCGAGGCGCTGCACCTTGAGTCTGCCGAGAAAGAGATCGAGGAGCTTGAGGGTCAGAGCGCACGCGACGGCTTCTGGAACGATGTCGAAAAATCTCAGCGCGTTCAAAAACGTCTGAAGCAGCTCAAGAGCAAGGTTGAAAACTACCAGAAGCTCTGCTCCGGCTGGGATGATCTGATGACGCTGTGCGAAATGGCCATAGAAGAGGACGACGATTCGATGCTGCCCGAGCTCCAGAGCGAGTACGCGGAGTTTGAAAAAAAGCTTGAGGAGACGCGTCTGGGCACGCTGCTGACCGGCGAGTACGATGCGAATAACGCCATTCTCACCTTCCACGCCGGTGCCGGCGGCACCGAGGCTCAGGACTGGACGCAGATGCTCTACCGTATGTACAATATGTGGGCCGACCGCCACGGCTACACGGTCAAGCTCATGGATTATCTTGACGGCGATGAGGCCGGCATAAAAAGCGCGACCATCCTGATCGAGGGCGAGAACGCCTACGGCTTCTTAAAAAGTGAGCACGGCATCCATCGCCTCGTGCGCATATCGCCCTTTGACTCCTCCGGCCGCCGTCACACCTCCTTCGCTGCTGTCGAGGTCATGCCCGAGATAAGCGACGATAACGAGATCGAGCTGCGCGACGAGGACATCAAAATGGACGTTTACCGCTCCTCCGGAGCGGGCGGCCAGAAGGTCAATAAGACCTCCTCAGCCGTTCGTCTGACCCATATTCCGACCGGCATCGTCGTGTCCTCGCAGGTCGAGAGAAGCCACTTCCAGAACCTCGAAAACTGCCGCAATATGCTCCGCGCACGCCTTGCCGAGATAAAGGAGCGCGAGCATCTTGAAAAAATCAGTGATATCAAGGGCGTGCAGCAGAAGATAGAATGGGGAAGCCAGATCCGCTCCTATGTTTTCATGCCCTACACTCTCGCCAAGGACCACCGTACCGGCTATGAAAACGGCAACATTCAAAACGTTATGGACGGCGATATAGACGGATTTATAAACGCCTTTCTCGCCATGAAGGCCGCCACCTGACATGCTAAAATGCACTCATACTGCGTTGAACGGAGCCGGGCATACACAAAGTATGCCCCGGCTCCGTCCGCCTTGCCAGAGCACAATGATCGGATGTGTCAAGGCAAAACGAAAGCGCACCGCCTTTCTGGTGGTGCGCTTTACAGCGTGTCAAAAAAGCCGATGGCTTTTTTGCACGCTTCAAATACGCCACATTTT
>URAL01000053.1 GCA_900545805.1 uncultured Eubacteriales bacterium
TGAACCATGTCAGGCGGGGAACCGAGCAGCATTAAGCGGTGCTTTTCGTGTGCCGCGAGGGTGCCGGTTCTGAGCCGGCTGCCGGCGTAACGGGCATATGTCAGTTTTCGAAGTTGGGTGTGCAGTCTTGTCAAGGGCCGCGCTATATTTATCCGCATTACATTTATCACGGGATCATGCTTATGTATCAGGCTTTATATCGAAAGTGGCGTCCGAAGACCTTCGACGAGGTCGTCGGGCAGAAGCACATAACGGAAACGCTTAAAAATCAGATATCCACGGGCCGCACCTCACACGCGTACCTTTTCATCGGCACTCGCGGCACGGGCAAGACCACCTGCGCGAAGATCCTCGCCAAGGCGCTCAACTGCGAGCACCCGGAGAACGGCAACCCCTGCGGAAAATGCCCGGCCTGCCTCGGCATTGAGGACGGCAGCGTCATGGACATTGTCGAAATCGACGCCGCATCCAACAACGGCGTGGATAACGTCCGCCAGCTGCGCGAGGAGGCCGTGTTTTCCCCGGTTTCGGTCAGAAAGCGCGTGTACATCATCGATGAGGTGCACATGCTCTCGACTGCGGCGTTCAACGCCCTGCTGAAAATCCTTGAGGAGCCGCCGGAGCATCTGGTGTTCATCCTCGCAACGACGGAGCTCAACAAGGTTCCGGCGACAATACTTTCGCGCTGCCAGAGGCACAGCTTCAAGCGCCTCGATGCACAGCTTATAGCCGATCACCTCGAGCACGTCGCAAAGTGCGAGGGGCTTAAGCTTGAGCGCAGCGCGGCCGAGCTCATCGCGGGACTTGCCGAGGGCGGCATGCGCGACGCGCTGTCGCTGCTCGACCAGTGCTCGGGCAAGAGTGATATCGACACCGACGCCGTGTACTCGGCGATGGGACTTACCGGCAACCGCCGCACGGCACAGCTTTTCGATTACGCCGTCAAGGGAAACACCGACGAGGCGCTCAGGCTGTTTGACGCGCTCTGGCGCGACGGTAAGGACCCCGCGACGCTGCTGTATGAAACGAACACGCTCCTGCGCGACTGCCTGATGCTCTCTGTCGCACCCAAGGCCGGAGCGGATCTCATATCAGGCCGCTTCAGCCGCGATATTTTAAATGTTTTCTGCAAAAAGCTTACAAGCGCCGAGCTCATAAGCCGTATAAATACGGTCTCGGACTATCTTCTGAAGCTCCGCGACTCGAAGAGCTCAAAGCTCACGGTCGAGCTGTGCATAATAGCTTTGTGCGATGCGCGTCTTACCGAGAGCATTGACGAGCTGCGCGCGAGAGTTTCGCGCATCGAGGAGGACATGAAGCACGCGCCTATCCGTCAGGCCCCGCCCGCGGACGAGACCGGCGGCGAGGAAGATGAGGAGCTTCACTCAACGCTCGACGAGCCGCCCTTTGACCTTGACGAGCCGCCTGAGCCGCGGCCGCAATATGAGGAAGACCCCGCAGATGAGCTCGACCCGGCGGACTTTACCGAGTATCAGCCGGAGGACGATCTTCTGGACAAGGCATCGCCCGTTGACCTCAACCCCGACGCTCCGGCAAGCGCGGCCGATGCTCCTCAGGATAACGAGGCGCTGTGGACGGCGATAGTCGAAAAAGCGGAGGAGCAGCTTCCTCGCGGTGTTATCCCGATACTGACCAATTCCGCGCAGACGCGCTGCACGGTGAGCTACGATACGCTCGCGCTTGAGGTTATGCCGGGCTTTTTCTTTAACGCCGTGAACAATCAGGCAGTGCTCATGCGCCTGCGCGAGGCGGCAAACGCAATCACGGGACGCAGCCTGAAAATAACGATCACCGAGCTGATCGAGGATAACAGCAAGCCCAAAAGAGACATCGAGGAGCTGAGAAAATTCAAGGAAACTCGGTTTGTATAATATTCAGTATAACAATTTAGGAGGAATTATAATATGGCAAAAGGCGGATTTCGCGGCGGCATGGGCGGCGGAAATATGATGAAGCAGGCCCAGAAGATGCAGGAGGAGTTCATGAAGATGCAGAAGGAGCTTGAGAGCAGGGAGTTTACCTCCACTGTCGGCGGCGGCGCTGTCAAGGCCACTATGATCGGCACGCACGCTCTCAAGAGCATCGAGATAGACCCCTCGGCGGTCGATCCCGACGATGTTGAGATGCTTCAGGACCTGATCGTTGCCGCTGTCAACGAGGCGATCACGCAGAGCGAGAACGCCACCAACGAGGCAATGAGCAAGCTCACCCCCATGGGCTTTCCTTTTTAATGACGAACTGACGCTGAAAAAGCTCCGAAGCCGGACGGCTTCGGAGCTTTTAAGCTCTTATATATCAGGTGAAGCTGGAGATCATGCTGACGGGCCAGGACAGGATATCGCCGACGAGGCGAAGCTTGCTCTGTACGAACAGACGGGTGTCTTCGTCAGTGACCTTGTCCTTGATCTTCTGAGCCACATCCTTGGGATTGATCTCAAGAAGCTTGCCAGCAACGCCGAGAATCTTGCCGGCGTCGAGGTACTTAACGGTCTCAACGAGGTTATCCTTAGCAGCCTCGTAGTCAAAATTGGCTATTGCCTTGATGCACATGTTGTTTTCCTCCCATATAATTCTTTGTTGTTCATATGCAGTAACTATACCACATTAAGCTACAATTTGTAAACACTATATCACCATACAGCGTAAGATATTTTACCACAAAGCATCCTATATGTCAAAAAGAAAAAGCTTCAAGAGCTCCTTTTGTGCAAAAGTGCACGAATAAGTGCGCGACAGCCGCCCTTTTCGCGGTTTGCGGCCATCAGCAGAGCGCGAACCTGCGCTTCGGTAACGGCGCCGGTAAAGCGCGCAAGGCCGCGGTACGGCAGATTCATTGCAAACTCGGTGTTATTCGCGCCCTCGGCGCTGCCCGTCAGACGGAAAAAGCCATGCACCAGACGCAGAAGGCGGTATAAAAATCTTCCGATGCCGGGGCGGTATGCGCCCTGAACGAGGGCTGAATTAAATTCCAGCGGAGCTTTTCTATCCCACAGCCGCGGCGGCAGCTCACGTCCGAGCACTGCGGCAAAGCATTCGTCGGGAACGCTCTGCACGTCGGCAGTGCGGTACGGCGCGAACACAGGGGCCGTATACGGATCGGGCGCACCGTCGCCGGCCTTATCGACATGCCCGCGCAGCCGGATATCGCGTGAGGACGCACCGACAAGCACCTCATATCGCCCTCCGATCGTCGCCCAGCGACTTTCAAGCGTGTTCCAGTACTGGAATGCCCGCTCCGGAAGCTCGACGAAAACGCGCTTTTCCTCATCGGGCGCAAGCGTGACCCTCGCAAAGCCGCGCAGCTCCTTTTCGGGGCAGAACACATCGCCGCACGGCGCGGAAATATAAACCTGCGCGATCTCGGCAGCTTCTGCGCTGCCGGTGTTTTTTATCGTAAAGCTAACGCCCTCGGGCCTGAGCTCAAGGCCCGAATACTCAAACGTCGTGTAGCTCAGGCCGAAGCCGAAGGGGTACTTTACGGCCTTCTTCGCCGTGTCATAATAGCGATAGCCCACAAAGATGCCCTCGCGGTACTCGCTTGTTTTTTCCGCACCGGGGTAATATTTAAAGCAGGGTGTGTCGGAGAGACTGTGCGGCATGGTCTCGGCAAGCTTGCCCGACGGGCTTGCCTTGCCCGTTACGAGCCGCGCGATAGCTTTCGCTCCGGCCTGACCGCCGAGATAGCCGTGCAGAAGCGCTCTGCAATCGCAGTCCCAGTCCGTTTCCACGGGACTTCCGCAGGATAGGATAACGGCGATGTTGGGATTGACCGCTCTCACCGCGCGCAGAAGCTCGATCTGATTTTCGGGTATGCGCATGTGCCGCCGGTCAACGCCCTCGGCCTCGCTGCCCTCGTCGAGCCCCAGCCACACGAGGACGATATCGGCTCTCATGCACAGCTCGCAGGCGCGGCTTATGAGCCTCTGACTTCTGCCGCCGCGGCGCTTGAAGCCCGGCTCGAAGCCTAATACGTTCACGCCCTCGGCCCTGAGCGCGTCAAGGCCGCATTCGAGCTTCGTCGGCTCAATGTGCGAGCTGCCCGCTCCCTGATAGCGCGGCGTTCTGGCAAAGTCGCCGATCACGGCAACGCGTGCGTTTTCCTTGAGCGGCAGGATGCCGCCCTCGTTTTTGAGCAGCACCGCGCTCTCCTCGGCAAGGCGGGCGGCAAATTCGTGGTGCTCATCCATGTCGCAGCCCGGAGCGCTTTTGAAGGCGGCCTGCGCGTCATCGACAAGACGCAGGATGCGGCCCACGCGCTCGTCGAGCAGCTTTTCGCTGACCCTGCCGACGCGCACGGCGGCAAGTATCTGCCCGTCGGTCTCGCCGCCCGTTCCGGGCATTTCGAGGCTGTTTCCGGCGATGAGGCCGCTCACACGGTCGTTATCGCCGCCCCAGTCGGTGACGATCAGGCCGTCGTAGCCCCACTCCTGCGTAAGAATATCCCGCAAAAGATGCATATTTTCGTTGGCATACTGTCCGTTTAGCATGTTGTACGAGGTCATGAGGCACTTGACATGCCCCTCCCTGACCGCGAGCTCGAACGCCGGCAGATAAATTTCGCGCAGAGTGCGCTCATCAACGACGGAGTCATTGGTCATGCGCAGAGTCTCCTGCGAGTTTGCCGCGAAGTGCTTGACGCAGGCGGCAACGCCCGTCAACTGTATGCCGCGGATGAGTGCGGCGGCGCATTTTCCGGCCAGCAGCGGATCCTCCGAGTAGTATTCAAAATTCCGGCCGCACAGAGGGCTGCGCTTTATGTTCACGCCCGGACCGAGGATCACGCCGACGCGCTGCGCCCTCGCCTCCTCACCGAGGCGAACGCCCATCTGCTCAAGCAGCTCAATGTCCCAGCTGTTTGCCGCGGCCGAGGCCGTCGGGAAGCAGGTTGCGGGATAGGCCGCGTTCAGACCGAGGTGGTCGTTTTTGCCGATCTGCTTGCGCAGGCCGTGCGGCCCGTCGGTCAGCATCATCTGCGGGATGCCAAGGCGCTCGACCGCTTTCGTGTGCCAGAAGTCCGCGCCCGAGCACAGAGAGGTCTTTTCCTCAAGTGTCATTTTCGATATGAGCTCCGTGTATTTCATGCGCTCCACCTCATAATCGGTTTTCTTATATCTTACCACAATAGTGACAGTTGACAAGGGCTCATACGGCTTTCGCCTGCGAATGAATAGTGAATAATTGCGGCAGCCCGGTGTCGAAGCTACCGACCAAACCGTAAAAACGGGCGGGCAATGCCCGCCCCTACGTTATAGATTTGTGTTCCGACATGGTTTTTTAGAAGCGGAATGGGCAAGATAAGTTCCCTACACGGTGCGGCGCAAAATTTTTGCACTAATATAGCACAATTACCCGTGGTGCGAATTGCCAGGGTCTTGGTCGGAACCGATTTTAACTCGTAGGGGCGACCATCGGTCGCCCGCATGGTCGGAACTACGATTTAACACAAACGCATAAAAGACAGCGCTGATACATCTTTTGCCTCGGCCAGACCGGTAACTGTGGAGAAAACCGTTAATAAAGGGCGAGCAATGCTCGCCCCTACGATATAGATTTCAGCTCCGGCAAAGTCTTTAGAAACGGAATGGGCAAGCCCATTCCCTACAAGGTGCGGCGCAAATTCTGCACCAAATCAGAACAATAACTGCATACTAACGACCCCTCAGCCGACTGCGTCGGCAGCTCCCCTTACGCAGGGGAGCCAAGGGAAGTGCGGCAAAGTCGTCAGGTGCGCTGCCTCCCCTGTGTAAGGGGAGGTGGGTCGGCGTCAGCCGACTCGGAGGGGTTGCCTATTTAAATCGTGCGCTCTGCGCACACATCAATTATTCATTATTCATTCGCAGGCGACAGCCTGCGCCGCCGGGCTGACGCAATATGCGTATCCGCAGCTGCCCCCGTGCGCCTCTAAAAAGGAACTTTTTTATGCGGGCGGCGTCATGATAAATACAGGAGGTGATAACAATGAAAAAGGCCGCACTTGCACTGGCGCTGTGCATGGTCATAGCCTTATGCTGCGCCTGTGATATGACTCCGCTGCGCAGCGACGTTCCGGAGACAAAGAGCACACCGGACGATACCGTGCCGGCGAGTACAGTTACGTTCGACGTAAACGGCAGGGATTACTCCGTCAAGGTCTTCGATTCGTGGGAAGCTGCGCCGATCACGCTCGATGACGAGGAGTGGGGGCTTACGCTCACGCCCAAGGCACAGCCGAAGCTGAGCTACGATCTTCTGCTGTATAAGCAGATGCAGGGCTTCGGCGTATGCGGCACGGGGCTCAGGGAGGAAAAAACAGTTATAGGCGGCATGGAGGCCAACGTCGGCTACTACGACGGCGCGGACTACTGGAGCTTTATCAGCTTTGACTGCGGCGGCGTGTCCGGCTCCCTGACCTGGGGGATCGACGAAGGCGACGCACGGCAGCTCGGCATTTCCGAATACAACGCCCAGGCCATGACCATGCTCGAATCCTTGGCAGCAAATTAAGGCTGCTCCTCTGAAAAAAGCAAAAAGCGCAGACCCGATTTGAAATGCACCCCATTTGTTAGACAGGTACGGTAAAATACCCGGTACCAACAAACAGGGTGCATTTCATTCTTTCCTTTCGGCTTTTGACTCTGCTGACTATCTGCCGGCTGCTCTGAGCAGCTTCCGCTGCCTGGAGAACTTAAGCCCGGGCTTGTAGAACTCGAAAATGACCGTGTCGTTGCCCCTTTCGTTGGCCCACTCGTGGCTGGTCCAGCAGACCTTCATTGCGCCAAGAGCCTCGCAGACCTTGACGGAGAAGGGCTTGGGCGCGATCTTGTAGGCGATAAACTGCGGGCGCGCAAGGAAATTGAGCAGAACGTTGCCGAGGAGGAAGGCGGATACGGGGCTGACCTCGCCGTTATAGTCCTTCGGCGGATTTGCCAGCTGACCGCGTACGACCTCGGGTGCGTTGAGCCTGAACCAGCGCACGATGAAGGGGTTGAAGCTCTCGATACAGTAGTCGCCGGTGTATCGGCGCAGCATGGCGTAGGTCTTTTCGCACAGCTCTCTGTTGCGCTTGCCGTTTTTGAGCTCGACGATGAGCGCGCCGCGGCCTCTGACGGTCTTGAGCACCTCGGAGAACAGCGGTATGGTCTCGTCGGTGCCGCAAAGGCGAAGCTGTCTGAGCTCGTCAAACGTCTTGGAGTCGACGCGTGCGTCCACGCCGCAGACGCGGTTTAAGGTATCGTCATGGAACACGACGACGCGGCCGTCCTTTGAAAGCTGGACGTCAAGCTCTATGCCGTAGCCGTAGGACGCTGCTCGCTCGAACGCGGCCAGCGAGTTTTCCGGCACGGATTTATCGCGCTTGTGCAGTCCGCGGTGGGCGAAGTTGCGGTTCTGAAAGGGCGCTCTCTGCTTTTTGCGGATGCTGCCCGGAGCAATGAGGTATACAAATCCGCCGACGGCGGCCGCTCCGGCAAGTGCGGCAAGCTTTGCGGCACTTACATGTATTTTCATTTTAACACCTCCGGTGTGTATTCTTCATGTAATATATTTTACACCTCTCGCGCACCGCGGTCAAGACCGCAGCGAGCGGATAGCTGTCGGCTATCGGCTATTGAAAAAACAGCAGTCTGCGCTGCTGTTTTCACATCTCCTCGACAACGAAGACATTGGGAAGGGCGGTGATGTCCTGGACGAGCTCTGTGCCGCTCATTTTGGGCGTGGTCTGCACGGACAAAAGCGCATAGTAACGGTGCTCCTCGTCCTCGCCCTGCGTGCGGCTGACCTCAAGATTCGAGACCTTGAGCGAGCGCCCGCTTATCATCTCCAGCACGCTCTGTATCGTGTCGGGCTCGGTGTATTCGATGTACAGCGTGCAGATCCTGCCGCTTTTGGCGAATCTGTACTCAAACTTTATGAGCACGATCTCGGCAAACAGAATTACGACTGTCGCAAACACCGCACACTCGACAAAGCCCGCTCCGCAGGCAAGCCCAACAATTGCCGAGGCCCAAAGCCCGGCGGCGGTGGTCAGTCCCTTGACCTGACGGCGGCCGGTCACGATGATCGTGCCTGCGCCGATAAAGCCGATACCGGCGATGACCTGTGCGCCGAGCCTGCCGATATCGGTAAACAGGCCGAGACCGAGCAGCAGGTACTGGCTTGTCAGCGTCGTGATCGCCGCGCCCAGACAGATGAGGATATGCGTGCGGAAGCCGGCCGGCCGGCGCTTTATCTCGCGCTCGGCGCCGATTACTCCGCCGCAGATGAACGCAAGCAGCAGGCGCAGCGCCATGGCCAGCGTCGTCGGCTCGCGGATAAAATCAAAGCATGAAAGCATGGCTTCACCCCCCTTACTGGCTTTCCTCGATCGACACCATGCCGCCGAGCGTCGAGAGCGTTGCCAGCAGCCGTGTGTGATTCAGATTTTTCGGCAGATACACGCTCAGATGCACACTGATCCGGGCGCGGTGGTCAACGGGCTGCTTGCTCAGATCGATGTCGAACACCGTAACGTCCCGCTCGCGCAGTATGCCCAAAACAGGGCCGAGATTTTCCATCCCCTCGAGCTCCGCCAGTATGTTCATGTACCTCGAGCGCAGGATCAGCCGGTTCTCCAGCGCCGGGAATGCGTACATACACACGAGTATCAGCGCGACCGACACGAGCACACATTCGTAATACCCCGCACCGACGGCAAGGCCCAGGCAGGCCGAGGCCCAGAGTCCGGCGGCGGTGGTCAGACCCTTTATGCGTCTGCGGCCCGTCAGAATGATCGTGCCCGCACCGAGAAAGCCCACGCCGTTTATGACCTGTGCGCCGAAGCGTGACACATCGTGTGTAGCGCCCGCGGCCTGCGCCGCAGCTCTCCACTGCGTCGTGAGCATCAGATCGAGATACTGGCTGAGCATGACCGTCATCGACGAGCCGATGGCGACGAGCATATACGTGCGAAAGCCCGCCGGCGAGCTTCGCCGCTCGCGCTCAAGACCCAAAAGCCCGCCGACGAGCACCGCCAGCAGTATCCGTATAACCATTGATAAAAAATTTAAATCTCTCATTTTTTTAATAGCGAATTAAGGCTGTACCTATACATTTATTGCGCTTGCCCGGTATCGAAATTGCCGCGGAAACCGGAAAGCTGCCGCTTACCGTAGGCGCGATGCAAATTTGCGCTTGCCCGGCGGCGCAGGCTGCGCCTGCGAATGAATAATGAATATTGAATAATTGAGGTGTGCGGCGCTGCCGCACGGATTTGAATTGCACCTCATCCGTCGGCCTATGGCCGACACCTTCCCCTCGAAGGGGAAGGCATTTTTTGGTGGCGCACGGACACTGCTACGGATACACTTATTGCGTCAGCCCGGTATAGAGGGTACTGACAAAACCAGAAAACTGCCGCACCCCATTGGCTCCCCTGCGCAAGGGGAGCTGGCGTGCTATCATCCGAAGTGCAACCCCATGAAAAAGAGAAGACA
>URAL01000054.1 GCA_900545805.1 uncultured Eubacteriales bacterium
TTCCGAACACGGAAGTTAAGCTCACCAGTGCCGAAAATACTTGTCTGGAGACGGACCGGGAAGATAGGTCGATGCCAACACAAAAGACCGCTGCATCAGCAGCGGTCTTTTCAGCGTGTCAAAAAAGTCTGCGACTTTTTTGCGCGCTGAAAAAACGCCACATTTTTTGTGAAGCTTACGCTTTACAAAAAATCTCGCTGCGCTCGTCAAAAAGTCTGATCGCTCAGACATTTTTGATGGCTATAATCCAACTTGAGGTGGGCCTTGCCCCCTCAAGCTCCCCCGCTGCGCGGTTATCTTTCCTCAGCAGCATAGGTTTATTGACAGTCTGGAAAGACCGCTGCATCAGCAGCGGTCTTTTTCTTGCTTTTTTGCACTTTCTGTGCGAAATTTGATGTAAGTATATGGTGAAAGCATATTGGAGGTAAGTTATGAATTACAGGGTGATCGACTACGAAAGCTGGCCGCGGCGCGAGAAGTACGAGTTCTTCTGCGCGGCCGACCAGCCGTTTTACAACCTCGGCTACAGGCTCGATGTCACTAACGCCTACAGCTTTGCGAAGAAAAACGGCGTGTCGTTCTACATGGTTCTGACCTACCTCGTGACGAAGGCAATAAACTCCGTCGAGGCCTTCCGCTGCGCCAGGCTCGACGGGCAGCTCGTGCTTTTTGACGAGCTGATGCCGAGCTTTACAGACCTCAAGCCCGGCAGCGACAGCTTCCACATCGTCACCATGCCCACCGGAGACAACATTCTCGCGTTCTGCCGCGAGGCAAAGCGCCGCAGTCTGGCGCAGGACTGCTTCATCGACCTGAGCATGGAGGGGCAGAACCTCATTTACATCTCCTGTGTGCCGTGGCTCGATATCACCGCCATGTCGCACGAGCGCAAATTTGACCCCGACGACGCGATCCCGCGCATTGCCTGGGGCAAGTTCGTGGACGACGGCAGCGGCCGCAAGGAGCTCGGCATGACGCTCGAGCTCAACCACCGCTTCATCGACGGCTACCACGTCGGCCAATTCAACGCAGAGCTCTGCCGTTTTTTAGAGGCGCTTTTTTAGAGGCGAATTAAGGCTGCACCGATACAGCGATTACAGGTGCCCGGTATCGAGGGGGCCGACGAAACCGTGGCGTTTCGCCACCCGCGAGTGCGTCGGGCTGCTGCAATATATGTATTTATACGATTTTAATGCGCCACTGAAGAAACGACCCCTCAGTCACGGTAAACCGTGCCAGCTCCCCTTGCGCAGGGGAGCCAAGGGGGAGCGACACAAAATTTTAATTGCAGTATCGGGAAGCGGCGGTTTCGCGGTTTTCTCCGTACCCTCGATACCGGGCTGCCGCAAAAAGCGTATACGCAGGCGCGTTCATGCGCCTCTAAAAAAAAGAGTGCAGATATTAATCCGCACTCTCTTTTATTTACATCACACGTTATTTAAGCCTGTCAGGGCTTGACGGAGCCCCAAATGCTGCCGAGATAGCCCTGGAGACCCTTAACGAAGGTATGGGGAGTTTTAATGATTTCATCAACGTTGCCCTTGTCGTATGCATTGCCGATGTCCTCGAGCATCCCAACGAAATCATCGGTAGCGCTCTCGACGCCCGACTCGACCTTATCGCCGTAATTCCAAAGGTTTTCGAGCTTGCTGACGTCGGAGCCGACGCTCTCGCTGACGGCGGCCTTGATCTCTCCAAGCTTTGCGGTGACGGTTGCCTGAGTCTTTTCGACAGCGGCGGCGACGCCGTTATCGTTATCTGCAAGGCTTACGGGCGCGAACGCGACAGCGAAGATCATTATCACCGCGAGTGCCGCAGCCAGGATCATTACAGCATTCTTTTTCAGAGTATTGGTCATTTTGATACCTCCATAATTGCGGTTTTTGTTTAATTCTATACTTTTTCCCCTTGATAATATAGATTAAACCACATCACGGAGCAGATTGCAAGAGTTTTTTATTGATTTTAATAAAAATTTTCCACAGAGGCAGTTTTTGTCCCAAAACGAAGGATAGCTCGCCGAAGAAAATGCCGCCGATGACGTCCGCGAAGACGTGCTGCTTGACAAGCAGCGTCGACAGGCACACGAGCACGGTGAACACGCCGCAGAAGAGCCTGAACCACGGCCTTGCGCCCGGCGTACGCAGCGACTGGCGGAACACGAGGTAGGCGAACATGCAGTGCATCGACGGGAAGCAGTTCGTCGGCGTGTCGAAGGAGTATACGACCGACAGCGCCCAGATAAAGCCGCCGTCGGCGGGGTTGAGCTCCGGGCGGGGGATGCAGCTCGGGAAGGCGATGAATATTATGCCGCAGATGAGGTCGCCGATCACGACGCCCGCTGCGAAGCGGCAGCACAGCTGCTCGTCCTGCCGGGCGATCAGCAGCAGACCCATTCCCCAGAACAGGAACGTTGCGACGTATATGACCACCCATTCCGGCCGCAGGGGAAACAGCGCATCGATGCCGAGCGTCACGTCAGACGCGCGCGAAAAGTCAGCCAGCGACTTCGTGCCGAGCCACACGATTGCGTGTATCGCGCATATAGCCAGCAGCGGCACTATTGCATATGCGTGGAATATGGTTTTCTTGCTGTTTGCCATGTTGAACTCCTGACTGTATGGTTTAAAACCGCACAGTTAATATAAACGATACCTCTGGCGTTGTCAAGCCCTTTTCAGAGACGCTTTTTCAGAGGCGCTTTGACGCACCTACCGATACATTTATTGCGTCAGCCCGGTGTCGAAAATACCGACGAAACCGGTTTCGCTTCTCCCTACACGGTGCAGGCAGAGCTTTTGCACTAAATCAGAACAATTTCACGGAATGCGAAACGCTGTGGTTTGTTCGTTATCCCGATACCGTGCAAGCGCAATAAACGTATGGGTACAGCCTTAATGCGCCTCTGAAAAGACGACCCCTCAGTCATTGCTGACGCAATGACAGCTCCCCTTACGCAGGGGAGCCAAGGGAAGTGCGGAGCAAAATCTGCACCGCAGTATCGGGAAGCGGCAGTTTTGCGGTTTTGTCAGAACCCTCGATACCGGGCAAGCGCAATTCTTGTATCAGTACAGTGTCCGTGCGCCTCTAAAAAGCTGTGTAAGGGGAGGTGGGTCGGCGTTAGCCGAGCCGGTGGGGTTGTATTTTTAAATCCGTGCGGCAGCGCCGCACACCTCAATTATTCAATATTAATTATTCATTATTCATTCGCAGGCGCAGCCCTGCGCTGTCAGCTCTCAGCTTATTTTACGCCGATTTTACAATGTGATGATTATTGATTTTATAAAGCGCGGATAAAATGGTGATTGTAAAATTGATTGTAAATTGTAAAGAGAGGGACAATTGATGGACATATTCGACGCGCTGGAGATGATAGGCGGCCTGTGCCTGTTTCTTTTCGGCATGAACATAATGGGTCAGGCGCTCGAGCGCCGCGCCGGCAGCAGGCTGCGCACTACGCTGAGCAAAATGACCGGCAAAACGATGACGGGCTTCCTCACCGGACTTGTCGTCACCGCCATTATCCAAAGCTCGTCGGCAACGACCGTCATGGTGGTCGGCTTTGTAAATTCGGGGCTTATGACCCTGAAGCAGGCTATCGGCGTCATAATGGGCGCGAACATCGGCACGACTGTGACGGCGTGGCTGCTGAGCCTCGGCGGCATCAGCGGCGACGCAGTCTGGGTGCAGCTTCTAAAGCCCACGTCGTTCACGCCGGTTCTGGCGCTTATCGGTATTATAATGTATATGTTCAGCAGGGACAGCCGCAAAAACGATACGGGCATGATACTGCTGGGCTTTGCCACGCTCATGTTCGGCATGGACACGATGTCCGGCGCGGTGTCCGGCCTGCGCGACGTTCCTGCGTTCCGTGAGATGTTCGTCGCATTTACCAACCCTCTGCTGGGCGTGCTCGCCGGCGCTGCGCTGACTGCTATCATCCAGTCGAGCTCGGCCTCCGTCGGCATACTCCAGGCACTGGCGCTGTCCGGTCAGGTCAGCTACGGCGCGGCCATCCCCATCATCATGGGTCAGAATATCGGCACCTGCGTCACGGCGCTCATTTCCTCGGTCGGAACGAGCCGGAATGCAAAGCGCGCCGCCGTCGTGCATCTGTCGTTTAACGTCATCGGCACGATCGTGTGGCTGACGGCGTTCTGCATCGTGCGCACCGTCGCGGCGCCGGCGATACTAGGCGAGAGCGCGACGATGTACGGCATCGCGATAGCGCACTCGGCCTTCAACCTTGCCTGCACCGCGATACTGCTGCCGGCCTCCGGTCTGCTTGAGAGACTGGCGATACGCCTTGTGCCGGACGGCAGGAAGAAGGAGAGCGAGGTCACGCTCGACGAGCGTTTGCTCGCCACGCCGCCGCTCGCGCTTGAGCAGTGCAGCGTCGTGACCGAGGACATGGCCTACTACGCAGCAGGCGCGATGAAAAAGGCCATCGAATGCGTAAGCGACTTCGACCCCAAGGCCGCGCAGGAGGTGCGCGATAGCGAGGACGAGACCGACAAGTACGAGGATATGCTCGGCACCTACCTGCTCAAGCTCGGCGCGGAGCCGCTGAGCGACGAAAACAGCGAGGAGGTCACGGAGCTTCTGAAGCTCATCGGAGATTTTGAGCGCATCGGCGACCACGCGGTGAATGTCATCGAATCGGCCGAGGAGCTGCACGAGAAGCAGCTTGAGTTTTCGCGCAGCGCCAAATACGAGCTGTCGGTCATGAGCTCCGCCGTCTGCGAGGTGCTCGACCTTGCGGTCAAGGCCTTCAAGGACAACGACGCTCAGGCGGCCAAGGCCGTCGAGCCGCTTGAGCAGGTCGTGGACGATCTGAAAAACGAGCTGCGTACACGGCACATACTGCGTATGAAAAAGGGCGAGTGCAGCATCGAGGCGGGCTTCGTGTGGTCCGATCTTCTCACTGACCTCGAGCGTGCGTCCGACCACTGCTCGAATATCGCGCTGTGCGTGCTCGACATGAAAAAGCACACCCTCAGCGCCCACGAGACTCAGCATGAGCGCGAGGATGTCCCCGAATTTTCCGATCAATACCGCCGCTATTCCGAAAAGTACGCTTTGCCCTGAGCGCACGAGCTCCGCCGCGCAGGAGGCTCTTAAGAAAACGATCCGCCGCACCTGCTGATAACAAGTGCGGCGGATCTTACGTATTTCTTATTGTTACCCTTAGAACGTACCCTTAGAACGGCCAATCGAAAATGGAATTCCAGAATATCCAGCTTGCTATTTTAATAATAAGCATTTTTCTTCCTCCGTATTTAATATTTTCTTCCTCAATTATTAAAGACGGATTAAAAGCACAATTATTTCACGGCTTGAAAAATTATTTGATTTTCCCGGTGCCGGCAAACCGGCACCACGCCTGCGGTAAGCGAAACGCCACGGCTTCCTCCGCACTCTCCGGTCGGGATACCGTAAAAACCGTATCGATACTGCCTCAATGCGCCTCTAAAAAAACGTGGCGACGGGCTGCTCGGGGGCGTCGCAGGGGGAGTCCTCGATGAAGGTGAGCACAGGCCCCTTTTTGCCGTAGGCGCGGCTGAACTTGAAGTTTATGCGCGCAGTGAGCACGTGCCAGGAGTCGCCGACAATGCTGTCGGAGTCCTCCCACTGGCAGATGAGTCCGGCAAACTGGATATCCTCGGCGCAGCAGGTCATGACGTGGCGGCCGACGATGAAGCTTCCGGCAGGAAGCTTTTTGCGCTTTAAATAGCGGCATTTGAACTTAACTACCTTGTTTTCATACTTTTTCGGCTCCTCGGACATATCGCGGTACCAGACGGCGTAGTCGTCGTCGCCGATCTCGACAACGGGCGCGTCAAGGTCAAACGGCAGGGGGTCCTCGATCTCATCGTACTTGACCGTGCCGTCGGCGTACTCATAGGCAATATCGCTGCGGCGCGAGGCGGCGCGAACCAGCTTGTGCAGCTCCATTTTGTCGATGGAGTCGTTATAGCGGTTAAATACGGTCAGCTCCGCGCTTTTGAGCTTATCATAGACGAGGCTTCGCATATTGGCGTTGTAGCTTAAAATGCTGCGCGCATCGGCGAAGAAAAACTCCTGATAGACCATCCACAGCTCGGGCAGCGCCTGATACAGATCGTCGAGCATCCACATGCCGTTGTACTCGATGACGCACCTTTCGCAGTCGTACCGGTCGAGCCACTTGCGGAAGGCGTCGCGCGTGAGCTCTTCCGGCTCCTCGACGGTCACCATGAACACGTTGGGCGCGGAGAACTTATCGGGCGCGTACTCCTCCTCGCCCTCCTCGCAGACGACCAGCAGCGTGCGCTCGCCGCTGTTAAAGCGCTTATCCTCAAGCGTTTCCTGGATAAACTTCGTTTTTCCGCTCTCGAGAAAGCCCGTGAACAGGAAAACGGGAACCTCTTTCACATTACTCAATGCCGAACAACTCCTTGACAGCCTGCTCGTTTAGCTTCGAGCCGATCACGCACACGCGGCCGGTGACTGCCGGCTCGCCGCGGCGAACGTCCGCCTCTCCGGGAACGTAGTCAAAATATATCCACTTGCCGTCTGAGGCATCGACAAAGCCCTTGGCGCGCAGTATCGTGCCGTAGCTTGCGTCCTCATCAAACTCGCTGAGAGCCTTTCGGACCTCGGCCTCGGTGAACTTTTTCGGAGTCTCGACGCCCCAGGAGGTGAACACCTCGTCGGCGTGGTGATGACCGTGATCGTGGCCGCAGCCGCAGGAGCAGCTCTCGCCGTGCTCGTGGTCGTGGTCGTGCTCGTGGTGATGGTGATGCTCGGAGTGATCGTGGTGCTCCATCTCCTGCATGGTGGTCGACAGGGAGTCGATATGCTCCATAACGTCAACGATCTGCCTGCCGCTGAGCTCGTCCCAGGGCGTGGTTATGACCGTGGCGTTGGGGTTTAGCTGGCTGAGCATCGCGCTTGCGGTTACGACCTTGCCGTCGGAGGCGGAATCGGTGCGGCTGAGGACGATAACGTCGGCATTGTGCACCTGGTCGTTGAAAAATTCGCCGAAGTTGCGGATGTACATACGGCAGCGGCCGGCATCGACGACGGTGACCTTTGCGCCGATCTCGCAGCCGGGCACGCTTGCGACGGCCTTTGCAACGTCCGAGAGCTTGCCCACGCCGCTCGGCTCGATGAGGATGCGGTCAGGGTGATACTGCTCGATGACCTTCTGAAGCGCGGCGGTGAAGTCGCCGACGAGGGTGCAGCAGATGCAGCCGGAGTTCATCTCGGTGATCTCAACGCCCGCGTCGTGCAGAAAGCCGCCGTCAACGGCGATCTCGCCGAACTCGTTCTCGATGAGGACGAGCTTTTCGTTTTTATAGCCCTCCGCGATGAGCTTGCGGATGAGCGTGGTCTTGCCTGCTCCGAGAAAGCCGGAGAAAATGTCTATTTTAGTCAAGGTTATTACCTCCTTAGTAATATACACGTCCAAAACTGTATTATAGCACAGCTTTGCAAATTTGCAAACTTGTGTTGAAGCCGCGATTCATATATAATTGAAAGGGTCAGAGCCGGACTCGAAAATATTGCTCATTCAGATATACGATAGCATTTACCGCTTGCGCCGGCAGTAAAATATATCTATAATAAAAAATATATATTAAGCATATATAAAGAGAGACAGAGAGAAATGGAAAAACTGCGTATAACGGCGCTTGCGCTGTGCCTGAGCGTCGCGCTGTGCGTCGTGAGTCCGTGCGTCCTTGCCGAGGACGAGAGTGCGCCGAAGCTCAATTCGGCTCAGAGCGCACTGATAGGAGACCTGTCAAGCGGCAGAATACTCTACAGTGTCGACGCCTACTCGCGCCGCTATCCGGCAAGCCTTACGAAGATCATGACGCTGCTGCTGGCGGTCGAGGCCGTCGAGCAGGGCACGGCGTCGCTCGAGGACATGGTCACCGCCGGCTCGGACAGCCAGTCCGGACTTACCGAAGGCAGCTCAAGCTCCGGTATCTGCATCGGAGAGACGATGAGCATGAAGGACCTTCTCTACTGCGCCGCGCTTGCTTCGGCAAACGAGGCGTGCAACATCATCGCCGGGCACGTCGCCGGCTCGATAAGCGCTTTCGTGGAAAAAATGAACGCACGCGCCGCCGGGCTCGGATGCAGCGGCACGCATTTTGTCAACACCCACGGCATGCACGACAGCGAGCACTACACCACGGCGCACGATATGTTCCTCATCGCCCGCGAGGGCATGCGCCACGCGCTGTTCGCGCAGCTCGTCGGAACCCGCGAATACACGACGAGCGCCACAAATGTCAGCTCGCCGCGCACTCTCGGGAACTCGAACGCGCTTATAAACAGCGATTCGCCCTACTCGGATAAGTATTTTTACACAGGCGCGGTCGGCATAAAAACAGGCTACACGAGCAATGCCGGCTACTGCCTCGCGTCCGCCGTGCAGCGCGAGAGCGTGAGCGTCATCACCGTCGTGCTCGGCGCGGACGGCGGCTCCGGCAGCTACGACAGTTTTGCCGATACCGTGACGCTGCTCGACTGGTGCTTTGAAAACTACTCCTACCACAGCATCGTCGAAAAGGGCTTTGCCGCCGCAAGTCAGCCGCTTTCGGTAAAAGGAAAAAGCGGAAGCGTGACGCTCGTCTGCGCACAGGGGATAAGCGCGCTGGCGGCAAATGATCTTGATGTGTCGGCGCTTGAAAAGACCGTCACGCTCAAGGCCGAGACGCTCGACGCCGTTCCCGCCGAGGGCACGGAGCTCGGCACGGTGAGCTTTTCAGACCCGACAGATGGTACGGAGCTCGGCACGGTCGCACTCGTCGCCTCAAATGACGTGCAGCTTGACGAGTCCGAGCCGCAGCCGGCCGCTCCGCAGGAGCTCAGTCATGAGCAGAAGCTCACCATCGTCATAGTCTGCGCGATCACGGTGCTCCTGCTGCTGGTGTTCATCCTGCTGCTGGTGCGGCGGCAGAAGCGAATGAATAATAAATAGTGAATAGGTGAGGTGTGCGGCAAACGGATTTTCAGTGGCGCATTTACATTCTACCGATACATTTATTGTGATATCCCGACCGGAGAGTGTGGAGGAAACCGTTAATAAAGGGCGAGCAATGCTCGCCCCTACGATATAGATTTCAGTGCC
>URAL01000055.1 GCA_900545805.1 uncultured Eubacteriales bacterium
CGTTCCAAACGACCCGAATGCGACAAATTCCGCGCATATGAATGCTTCTCCCGATGCAGAGCATCTTTTCGGTACCGACAGATACGGCAGATGCGTTTTCTCCCGCGTTATCATGGGAGCGAGAACGTCTATATTCTCCGCCGTAATACTCGTTGCCGTGACATTTGTCATCGGAACGGCGCTCGGGATGATCGCCGGCTGGTACGGCGGCGCGGCAGACAGCGTCATTATGCGCGTTGTCGATATAATGCTGGCATTTCCGCAGATGGTGCTCGCCGTCGCAGTGGCGGGCATACTCGGCGGCGGCATGATAAACGCCATGCTGGCAATGGGGCTGTCGGGCTGGACGCTGTACGCCCGGCTTGCCAGAGCTCAGGTCATCGCCATGAAAAAAGAGCCGTTTATAAGCGCGGCGCGGCTCTCCGGCTGCTCGGACGCAAAGATAATGCTGCACTATCTTCTGCCGTGCATGCTGGGCTCGCTCGTCGTAAACGCCGCGACTCAGCTCGGTGTCATGATGATAGGCATAGCCGGACTTTCCTTCCTCGGCATCGGCGTAACGGAGCCTCACGCCGAGTGGGGCAGCATGATAAACCAGTCGCGTGCGTACATGCAGCTTGCCCCCTGGGCAACGCTCGCTCCCGCCGGGGCTACTGTCATAACGGTCATGGTATTCAACTGCCTCGGCGACTGTCTGCGTGACTATCTCGATGTGGAGGCGGCAAAATGAACGACAACACGGTTTTGTCCCTCGAGGGGCTGTGCGCAGGCTACGGAGACGGGGACGTCATATCGGACATATCGTTTTCGCTCGGGCGCGGCGAGTCGCTGTGCATTGTCGGGCAGTCGGGCTGCGGAAAGAGCACGCTTTTAAAGGCCGTGCTCGGCGTGTTTGACAGACCCTTGATAAGCGGCGGTGACATAGTTTTTGACTCTCAGCGGCTGTCGGAGCTGTCCCCGAAGCGGCGCGCAAGGCTCACAAGCTCCGGCATGGGGCTCATATTTCAGACCCCCGGCGCCGCCTTTAACCCCATACGAAGCTACAAAAAGCAGTTTATAGAAACGCTCAAAAGCCACGGAAAATACGATAAGGGCTCATTTTTGCCGTCGGTGCGGGACGTTTTTGCGCGGCTCGGGCTGGATGAGTGTGATCGCATCCTCGCCTCCTGTCCGTATGAAATGAGCGGCGGCATGAATCAGCGCATAGCCCTCGCTCTGGTCATGCTCATGCAGCAGAAGCTGCTTTTGGCCGACGAGCCGACGAGCGCACTGGACGCAGCGACGCGGCGCACGGTCGCCGATGAGCTGTGCTCTCTGCGCTCGGACGGGCTTTCACAGCTGATCGTCACGCACGATCTTGCGCTGGCGGCGTATATTGCCGACCGGATCGCGGTCATGCACCGCGGAAGGATAGTCGAGCTCGCCCCTGCGCGGGAGCTGACCGCCGCCCCCCTGCATCCGTACACGAGGGCACTGCTGAAAACCGCTCCTCGGCTCGGCGGAGCGCTGCCGGCAGCGGCGGCGGACACGCAGGTATATTCCGGGCAGCTTATAGAGCGCATTCCCGGTCATTTTGTCCTCACGGAGGTGTCGAATGGAAAGTATATTGAGCGTTAAGGGTCTCAGCAAAGGATATGAGCGCACTGAGCAAAAAGCGCTTGCCGTCAGTGACGTAAGCCTTGAGCTTCACAGCGGCGAGATACTCGGCATCGTCGGCTCCTCCGGAAGCGGAAAGAGCACTCTTCTGCGCCTTATCTGCGGTCTTGAGACTCCCGACGAGGGACATATATATCTTGACGGCAGAGAGCTTACCGGAAAGCGCTCTATCGCCGACAGGCGCGAGATGCAGATGATTTTTCAGGATCCCGCTGCGTCGTTTCATCCGCGCAGGACAATAGCGAGCTCGATAGGCGACGCGTTTTGGAGTCTTATGGGGCGCGGCGCGGCGCTCGATCTCGACACGCTGTGTCTTGAGGTCGGATTAAGCCCCGAGCTTGCCCGGCGATATCCGCGCTCGCTCAGCGGCGGCCAGTGTCAGCGCTTTGCGATAGCACGCGCCATTGCCTCCTCGCCGCGTGTTCTGCTGTGCGACGAGATAACGAGCGCACTGGACGTATCCTCGCAGGCGCAGATACTCGCGCTTTTATCCTTTCTGCGAAGGGAAAAGAATATGTCTATGATCTTTGTCTCGCACGATCTTGCCGTTGTCAGCACCCTGTGCGACAGGATCATCGTCATGCACGGCGGAAAGATCGTCGAGGAGGGCGAAACGGAGAGGATAATCTCCTCACCGCAGAACGAATACACAAAGGAATTGACAGAATCGGTGATGGAGCTATGACATTGAACAGTAAAATACAGCACTTTGTTTCCGTTCCGGGCACAAAATTACAGTATCCCGAAACCGTGATATACGGCGCGCAAGAGGGCTTGCGCGTCACCGTATCGGCAGGAGTTCACTGCCGTGAATATGTGGGCATTCAAGCAGTTATCGAGCTTGCCGGGAGTCTTGACCCGAAGGATATATGCGGCGAGCTTCACCTTGTCCACGCCTTTAACTACGACGGGCTCATATGCCGCTGCTCGGATGTTTTTCCCTCCGACGGCAAGAATCTCAACCGGGTATTCCCCGGCAGCTCCTGCGGAACGGACGCCGAGAGGCTTGCGGCGTTTCTTGAGGAAGCAATAATACGCCGCTGCGACTGTATAATTGATCTGCACTCCGGCGGCGGATACGAATATCTTACGCCGCATGTGTATTTTCACGGCGCTGCCGCGCCGGAGGTATGCGCGAGGTCGCAGGAGCTTGCCATGCACGTCAATGTTCCTTATGCCGTGCGTTCAACGGCGAAAAACGGCTTTTACAGTCACGCCGGAACGTGCGGAGTTCCTGCCGTGCTCATTGAGCGCGGCTGCTGCGGGCTGTGGTCCGGGCAGGAGGCAGCGCAGGATATCGCGGACGTCAAAAATATCCTGCGATATCTAGGCGTATTGTGCGACGGCGTTTCCGCCGTGCGCAGAGCTCCCCGCGTGTTCACCCGCGGAGAATACATAGACGCTCCGATGAGCGGCTGCTGGTACCCTGCAAGGAAAACAGGCGACACGATACGCGCCGGAGACAGTCTCGGCAGGATATGCGACATATTCGGCAGGACGCTGCACGAGGAATTTGCAAAAAGCGGCGGTGTGCTGCTGTATCAGACCGCATCGCTCGGCATAGAAAAGGACTGCCCGATGGTGGCATACGCTGTAGAGGAAGGATAAGCTGATGGAGGAGATCGAAAAAAGAGTTCTTGATTACTGGACGGTGCGCGCGCACGACTTCGGCGTTGTGCGCCGCAACGAGATACACGACGGGATAAGCGGACGCTGGAGCGCGGAGCTCTGTTCGCTTTTGCCGAAACGCAGGCTGCGCATACTTGACGTCGGCACGGGTACGGGATATTTTGCCGTACTGCTCGGCGCAAGAGGGCACGAGGTCACGGGCATTGACCTTACTCCTGCAATGCTTGACGAGGCACGCGCCCTCGCAGACGAACGCGGCGTAAATGCGCGGTTTGAGGTCATGGACGCGCAGAGCCTTAGCTTCCCCGACAACAGCTTCGACGCCGTCGTCACCCGAAACCTTACCTGGACGCTTCCCGAGCCTGAGCAAGCCTACGCCGAATGGCTGCGTGTACTCAAGCCCGGCGGCGTGCTTTTAAACTTCGACGCAAGCTACGGCGACAATGTGCGCAATAATGAAAAAAACGGCACGCACCTTCCCGTGGGGGAGATATACGGCCACTGCGGCATCACTCCGCAGCTTGAGGCGGAGAATGCTCTGATAACGCTGTCCATGCCGGTGAGCAAAAAAAAGCGTCCCGAGTGGGACGCAGAGCTTCTCAAGACGCTCGGCTGCGCAGACTGCGGCTTTGACAAGGCCGTAGGTGCGCGCATTCTGGGCAAAAATGATCTTGCGGACGCTCCGATGTTCCTTGTTTGGGCGAAAAAATAAAAAGAAAAACTAATATGCCGGCTGAGACGGGAAAACACACGGTCTTCTTATCTCAGCCGGCCTTTTTTCGCAGACGCATTGTGCGGGGGTGTTTTCACTTTCCGCGCTCAAGCTCTAAAAGCCGGGCTTTTTTGTCCGTTCCTCCGGCGTAGCCTGTGAGACTGCCGTCCGCACCGAGAACGCGGTGACAGGGCACGATGATCGATACGGGGTTATGACCCACCGCTCCGCCTACGGCCTGCGCTGATTTAACGCCGAGTTTTTTCGCAATTTCGCCGTAGGTAACGGTCTCACCGTAGGGTATTTTCGCAAGCTCCGCCCACACGCGGCGGCGAAAATCCGAGCCGTGCAGCTCAAGCGGCGGCATGAAGTCCGGCTCGGAGCCCGAGAAGTAAGTGTCGAGCCAGCGCAGCGTCTGCCTAAGCACGGGCGTGAGCTTTTCCGTCCGCGCATCCTCCAGATCCGCGGCAAAATACTTTGCGCCGTAAAACCACAGGCCTGTGAGGCTGTTATCATTTGCGGCGAGAAGTATCTCCCCCTCCGGCGAGGAATAATTATATGTGTACGTCATTGTCACTTACTCCCCCAGCTTACAGCGCAGCTCTGCTTTACGCACACGCCGTCTGCACGGCAGTGCAGCGCCGATATGCTGTTATCATCGGGCTGAAACACCGCGTATTTCGTTCCGCTCTGAGATACCGTTCCGACAACTATATAAGCAGCGGAGCTTTCCATACCGTCGGGCAGCCGGCCGGGTGCGAAGCTCTCGCTTGAGATGAGCTTGCCTTCGGCGTCAAACTGGGAAACGATTATCTTCTCCGGCACGGCGATGACCTCAACGTCGATATTTACACTTGTGCCGTAGCTCATCATCTTACCGTCCTCATAGCGCTTGACGCTTTCGCCGAGCGAAAAGCTTCCTTTCATTCCCTCCTCGCCCGAATAGTCGGCGCCTTGTCCGGCGACGGCGTACACCTCCCCTGACTCGGTCTGATAAACGGGATTTTGAAACAGTATATCATTGAAGCTCGTGCCGAGATAAAGCTTTGCCCTTAGCTCAACGTTCTGCCGGTCGTCGTCTATTACATGAAGCTTGCTGCTTTTATCCGTAAACGCCGCGTCCACATGCGAAACTATCGCATTATCCATATTGTCCTTATTCGTGAAAAAGCACTGCATTCCATCTACACCATTGAACACATACTCTCCGTCAATGTACTCGGCGTAGAGCCTGTCATCGTCGGCAACGGGCAGCGGCTGCGTGGTCACGAGCATACCTACAAGAATGTCGGCCTGCTTTACCATTGACGCTCTCCCCGAAGCTCCTACAGCGTAGGCTATCGCCATAGCGCCAAGTATGGCGGCGGCAATTATTATCGTTTTCACCGTCTTATTCATTTTCGTCCTCCAATACACCGTCAAACTTCAAAATATCACCCACGCCGCAGCCGAGATAGTAGCAAATTTTATTGATCGTTCCGAATCTTATGCCCTTTGCCTTGCCGCTGCGCAGAATGGAGAGATTTGCCTCTGTTATCCCGATGAGCGCGCACAGCTCCTTTGAGGTCATGCCGCGCCGCTTTAAAACCTCCTCAAGATGCACACGTATCGCCATTTCGCACCTCAGATGAAAAGCTCGTTATCATCGCGCAGCTTGCGGTTTTCAACGATGATGCGCGTAAGCAGCAGGGCAAACAGCGTAAACGCGATGCTGAAAACAGGTATTTGCAGGCTCGTCATGATGCGCGAAAGGGATGGCGAAAACATAAGCTGCATTACATTGAAGCCTGCCGTCAGCGCCGCCGTCACGATAAGCGTCGAGCAGCACAGCTTTACAAGGCGCTCGGCCTTTTGCGGAAGGGATGCCGCATCGCCGCTCCGCGCGGCATCCGTGAACTCGCCGATATAAACGATTATCACGATATTCAATGCATATGGCAGCTTGCTTACCGCAAAAAGCAGCAGCGAAAAAAACGCATCAAGACCGCCCATGCCCGCAGCCGAGATGAACGCCAGTGTATTCGCGCCGTATGCCACGATATTTGCCGCGCACAGCATCGCAAGCGCGTACAGCGCCGTGTAAAAATAGCCCGTCAGCTTATCCCGGTCGCCCTCTCGCAAAAGGCGGACGATACTCACGACAAAATACAGGATCAGAATCGACCACGTCGTTATGCTGAACACGAGCTTTGAATAGCTTCCGGTATCGTCATACGGCGTCATCAGCTTAATCGGGTTCGTCATGAAGTGAAGCGTCGCGCAGACGCAGACGGCAAACAGCACCAGCAGCACCCGCTCCCACGGCGTTTTGCCGCGTCCCCGCACAGCCGGGATCACAGGCAGCAGCGACAGGCCCACCCACAGGGCGCAGGCTATGCCGACACCTACGCTCCCAAGCCCGTGCAGCGCGAGCAGCCCCGCTCCTATCTGCTCAAAGGGGAAGTTCCAGATCGACGTAAACGAATCCGGCACCTGTACAGTCAGCACGTAGAGAATGATTATAAACGCGCTCTCTGCGGCAAGGATGGCATAAAGCTTCTTTCGGTTCATACTGTCGTCCTCCCGAAATTATTGTTTTTCGATAATTTGACTATAATCTACGAATTATCGTTTGTCAATAATTTTTTCGGTATTAATCAAATTCATACCCTTACGAATTTTTGTCAGTTGCCTTTTTCGATTTGATGCTTTAAAATGAAAAAGTCCTCGGAATCGAGGGCTTTTGTGCACATAAGGAGAGAGCTGTAATGAAGAAAACCATGAATTTTGCAAGCCGCTGGGGCTTTATACTCGCCTCGGTCGGCTCTGCCGTCGGCATGGCCAATGTCTGGGGCTTCCCGAACAAGATGGGTACAAACGGAGGCGGCGCGTTTTTGCTGATATACCTGCTGTTCGTTTTTATTTTCAGCTATGTCGGCCTGCCTGCGGAGTTTGCTGTGGGCAGGCGGGCGCACACCGGCACGCTGGGCGCATATGAGAGCGCGTGGGCAACGCGCGGCAAGGCCGCCGGTAAGGCCGGCGGCCTACTCGGCTGGCTTCCGCTGGCGGGCTCACTGTGCATCGCCATCGGCTACGCGGTCATTGTGACTTATATACTCAAGGCGCTCGTCGATTCCCTTGTCGGAACACTCATGACCGCCGATGCGGCCGCGTGGTTCGGTGAATTTTCCTCGACCTCCTTCTCGGTCGTTCCCTATCACGTCATCGTCGTTGCCGGAACTCTCCTGACGCTGTATTTCGGTGCGCACAGCATTGAAAAGACAAACAAGGTCATGATGCCTCTGTTTTTCCTCATCTTCCTCGTGCTTGCGGTGCGCGTTGCGTTCCTGCCGGGCGCAGCGGAGGGCTATAAATTCATGTTCGCTCCGCGCTGGGAGGCGCTGACCGACCCGATGATATGGATCTGGGCTATGGGGCAGGCGTTTTTCTCGCTGTCCGTTACCGGCAGCGGCATGATAGTCT
>URAL01000056.1 GCA_900545805.1 uncultured Eubacteriales bacterium
GCTCCCCTGCTGCGCGGCTGTCTTTCCTCAGCAGCATAGTTTTTTGACAGTCTGAAAAATGCGGAGTCCGTTCGGACTCCGCATTTTTGTCTTGTTGTTGAGTTTTATCTCTGTCCCTTTTCGTAGGGGATGCCCTCCGCCTTCGGCGCGCGCGAGCTCTTGGAGGTCAGCGCGAGGACGATAAGCGAGATTATGTACGGCATCATCTTGTATATTGAGCCGGACAGCTGCAGGCTCAGCAGGAAATCGAAGCCGGAGTACACACTCGCGAGAGCGCGGAACAGGCCGAACAGCAGCGCCGCGAGCGCGATGCGGTGCGGCTTCCACTGACCGAAGATCATGACCGCGAGGGCGAGGAAGCCGAAGCCGGAAACGCCTGCCTCAAACTGCCATTCGCTGGCGCCGGCAATGATATACATGATACCGCCGAGGCCACCGAGGACGCCGGAGATGAGAACGCCCGACCAGCGCATTTTGTACACGTTTATGCCGACGGAGTCCGCCGCCTGAGGATGCTCGCCGCAGGACATCAGGCGCAGGCCGAATTTTGTCTTGTACAAGACGATGTACGCCGCGATGAGAAGCACGAGCGCGACGAGCATCATCCAGTTGAAGGTGAAATCGCCGATGTTGACGAGGAATGCCTTCTTCTGCGCTATGTACTGCACGGTAGCGGAGACGTTGTCGGGGTTCTCGGCCGTATTTATGGCCTTGACTATAACCGTTGCCGCCGCAAGACCGAGCATGTTCAGCGCCGTTCCGACAATCGTCTGATCGGCCTTGAAGTTTATACACGCCACCGCCAGCAGCGCCGAGAACACAAGTCCCGTGACTGCTGCGGCAATGATAGTCAGGATGACGATAGTCACCGGAGAAGATCCCTCAAGATACTTCATTGTCAGTGCACCGCCAAGCGCACCCATGACCATTATACCCTCAAGGCCGAGGTTTATAACGCCCGAATGCTCCGAGAAGCAGCCGCCCAGGGCAACAAGAATCAAAACAGAAGCATAGAGAATAGTGTACTGGATAAGTAATGACATTATTCGTCGCCTCCTTCCTGTCCGGCAGCCTGAGCCGCCGCCTTTGCCTTTTCCTCACGCTTTGCGGCGATGTTGTTCATGACATACTTCATGAAAAGAACGAAGCCGCACAGGTAAATGATTATAGACGAGATCAGGTCGGATATCTGCGTGCAGTACATGCTCTTGTCAAGGTACGCACCGCCGACCGTTATGTGCTGAATGAAATAGGACGAGAATATTGCTCCGACGGGGTTCAGACCGCCGAGGAACGCCGCGGCGATGCCGTTAAAGCCCATCGCGGGAACCGATGACTGGCCGCAGGACCATTGCTCGAAGCCCGTCAGGTAGAAAAGACCTGCACCCAGACCGGCAAGGCCGCCGCCGATGAGCAGCGTCAGGATGGTGTTTCGCTTTTCGGCCATGCCGCAGTACTTTGCGGCATTTTTGTTAAAGCCTGTTGCCTTGAGCTCATAGCCGAATTTGGTCTTTTCCATTACGATGTACACGATCACCGCAACGAGCATCGCAATTGGTATTGATATCGTAACGTACTGGTTATTTGAAAACAGTGCGTCAAGCCCGAGCGTCGGCATAAGCGATTCGGGGCTGACGGAGCCGATGTGCATGGTGTAGGGGCTTGCAGTCTCCTTGACGTTCGTAAGAAGATCGTTCATCGCATAAAGGGTTATCCAGTTGAGCATGATGCCCGAGATGACCTCGTTTACGTTGCAGTAGCTCTTGAGAACGCCGGACACCGTGCCCAGCGCCGCACCTGCCGCCGTTGCGATTAGCAGACACACCCACCACGGGAGCTGCCAGGCCAGGGCCGCATATATCGCCATGCCCGCGCCGAACGCGTACTGACCGGCAGCGCCGATGTTGAACAGGCCGACCTTATATGCAAACAGTATGGAAAGCGAGCACATAATAAGCGGTGCCGTTTTGACGAGCGTGCTTCCGAAATACTTCAGTGCTATCTGTGTGTTGGGATAGTTAAAGAAGTTCTTTATAAGTGCCGTTATCGCCTCGCCTGCACCCGCCGGATTTATAAACAGCAGGACTATGTAACCGAGCAGCAGGCCGAGCAGAATGCAGATTATCGACGCTATAAACGACTGCACACCGCTGTTTTTCAAAAGGGAGCGTTTTTCCTTATTCATTGGCTGCTCCTTTCTTCGCGCCGGCCATGTACAGTCCGAGCTCTTCGACAGTGGTTTTCTTCGGGTCGAGCTCGCCGACGATCTCGCCCTCGTACATGACAAGTATGCGGTCGGAAACGCTCATGACCTCATCAAGCTCAAGCGACACCAGAAGCACCGCGTGACCCGCGTCACGCACTGCGACGAGCTGCTTGTGAATGTATTCGATAGCGCCGACGTCGAGGCCGCGGGTCGGCTGCACGGCGACGAGCAGCTCCGGCTCCTTGTCTATCTCGCGTGCGACGATGGCCTTCTGCTGGTTGCCGCCGGACATGCTGCGCGCTATGGTCACCGAGCCCTGACCGGAGCGGACATCGTACTGCTCAATGAGCTTATCGGAATACTCGCGGATATTTTTGCGCCTCAAAAAGCCCGCGCCGGAAACAAACTGCGGCTCGAAATAGCGCTGAAGTATCATATTGTACTCAAGCGTGTAATCAAGCACCAGGCCGTGCTTATGTCTGTCCTCCGGGATGTGGCTCATGCCGTGGGTATTGCGGTCACGGATAGATGCATGGGTAATGTCCCTGCCGCATAGGGTTATCCTGCCCTCCTTGAGCGGCTCAAGACCCGTGAGTCCGTAGACGAGCTCGGTCTGACCGTTTCCGTCGATGCCCGCGATGCATACGATCTCTCCCGCGCGGACCTTAAAGGATACGTTTTTGACCGCATTATTGTGATGAACCTTAGACGCGACCGTCATGCCCTCAACATCGAGGATAACGTCGCCCGGCTTTGCTTTCTCCTTGTGCACGATGAAGTCGACGTCGCGGCCGACCATCATGCGCGAAAGCTCTTCCTTGCTGGTGTTTTTGATCTCGACCGTGCCTATGTACTTGCCCTTGCGCAGGACGGTGCATCGGTCGGCAACCTCCATTATCTCGTTGAGCTTATGCGAGATAAACAGAATGCTCTTTCCCTCTTTTGCGAGGCTTTTCATGATCTGCATGAGCTCCTCGATCTCCTGCGGAGTCAGGACCGCCGTGGGCTCGTCGAAGATGAGTATCTCATTTTCGCGGTAGAGCATTTTGAGTATCTCGGTGCGCTGCTGCATGCCGACGGTGATATCCTCGATAAGTGCGTCGGGGTCGACGCTAAGGCCGTACTTATCGCTCAGCTCGATTATCTTTTTGCGCGCGATGTCCTTCTTGAGAAAGCCGCCCCTGCTCGTCGGCTCATCGCCGAGAATGATGTTATCAAGGACCGAGAAGCACTCAACGAGCTTGAAGTGCTGATGCACCATGCCGATGCCGAGGCGGTTGGCATCGTTGGGATCTTTTATCTCGACCTCTCTGCCGTCTTTTTTGATAATGCCCTCCTCTGCCTGATACAGGCCGAACAGAACGCTCATAAGCGTACTCTTGCCCGCGCCGTTTTCACCGAGCAGAGCATGTATCTCGCCTTTTTTGAGCTGAAGGGTAATATCATCGTTGGCAACTATGCCCGGAAAGCGCTTTGTTATGTGCAGCATTTCTATCGCATATGCCTGTTCCAAAGCCCAAATCTCCCCTTTCGTATATAAAGTTCTCTGAGTTACAATATGTTAATAATTCATTATACAATAACGGGGGATGCATTGCAAACAAAAATGTCGGAAATATGAATAAAAAAGGACAGGCGAAAAATTCCGCCTGTCCTTTTTGGTTGTAACGATGAAATTACAGGATGTTGCCGAAGGTCTCGACCTTGATCTCGGTCTTGGGCATTGCCTCGATGGAGTTGTCGACCTTGATGTCGCCCTTGAACATTGCCGCTACGAGAGACTTGTAGTCGTCCTTGGTGAAGCCGTCAGACCACTGAGTGCTCTCCATGGGGATCTGCACGTAGTTGTCATCGGGATTCTCGGAAACGAGACCCAGAGTCTCGATCTTGCCGCCGAAGTCCGCCCACTTGTCGGCAGAGATAGCAGACAGAACGGTCTTAACGGTGGGAGCAAGGCCCTTCATTGCGGAGGTAACGGTCATGCCTTTGACGTAATTGCCGTCGATGATACCGGCCTGGTCAACGTCAACGCCGATCAGCTTTGCGCCCTCGACCTTTGCCGCTGCTTCGGCTGCGGATGCATAGATACCGCCGCCGCAGGCGAAGACGACCTCGGTGCCGCCCTTATACCAGGTATCCATAACAGCGGTGATCTCGGGAGCGGGAGCAAACTTGTTGCCGTAGACGTACTTGACGGAGACCTTGTCTGCGATCTTCATATCAACAGCCGCTGCGTTTGCGCCCTGAACGAAGCCGTAGCCGTAACGGACGACTGCGGGAACCGCCATGCCGCCGAGGAAGCCGAGCTTGGTGTAGCCGAGCTTAACGGCAGCGTAGCCTGCCATGTAGCCGCAGAGCTCTTCCTGATAAACTGCGCAGTAGAGGTTGGAGGGAACCTTGAATTCTTCCTTGATGCTGCCGTCGTCGTTGAAGGTGTTCAGGTCGGCTGCGCCGACGTCCAGTGCAACGAACTTAACATCGGTATAGGTGTTGACGGTCTGCTTGATGGCGTTTGCGAAAGCATAGCCGGGCATTACGATGACATTGTAGCCGTCGGCGACTGCCTTCTCGATCATTGCAACGCGGTCTGCGTCAGCATCGGAAGCGGGCTTGAAGTAGTTGAAGTCGATGCTTTTCTCGGTGCAGTACGCCTTGCATGCTTCATAGGTGGTCTGGTTGAAGGACTGGTCGGTGATATCGCCGTAGTCGGTGATCATTGCGACCTTCATTGCGGCCTTGTCCGGCTTGTCGGTTTCCTTGGGGTCCTTGTCGCCGTTATTGCAGGCACAAAGAGCAAAGACCATGCACAGAGCAAGAACCAGTGCGAGAATTCTTTTCATGTTTTTTCCTCCGTATAAATTTAATTTTTGCGAACGAAAGTGATATGTACACTTATCGCGTACTATGCACAGTATACCACTGATGTGGTGTCAAAGGCAAGTATAATTTAGCAATTTGTCCAAATGCGGCCGCTTTTTGCGTGAAATCTCATAAAATTCATACTTTGTCCATCTTTGCGGCGGTGTCAAGGGCTATCTCCATCATCTGAGTGAAGGACAACTGTCTTTCCTCGGACGACAGTGCCTCGCTGCGGTAGATATGGTCGGAGATCGTGCAGATACACAGTGCGCGCTTTCCGGCCCTGGCGGCGTTCATGTAAAGTCCCGCGGCCTCCATCTCGACGGCCATGACACCCATATCGCGCCACTTGTCGTTGCTGTCGCAGCCGGCGGGCGAGTAGAAATTATCGCCGGACAGGATATTGCCGACCTTTATGTCGACGCCGTGCTCCTTTGCAGCTTCGACGGCGGTGCTTAAAAGCGTGTAGTCGGCGATGGGAGCGAATGTGCCGTTTAATTCAAACTGGTGCACAAAATTCGAGTCGGTGCAAGCGCCCTGAGCCGCGACGATATCCATGAGCTTGAGATCGTCGCGCAGCGCGCCGGCAGAACCGATGCGGATGATGTTTTCAACGTCGTAGAAGTTATACAGCTCCCAGCTGTAGATGCCGATGGCCGGGATGCCCATGCCGCTTGCCATAACGGTCACGGGAACACCCTTCCATGTGCCTGTGTGTCCCTGAACGCCGCGGACGTTATTTACGAGCACGGGGTTTTCAAGGAAGGTCTCTGCGATGAATTTCGCTCTCAGCGGATCGCCGGGCATGAGGACCGTTTTTGCGATGTCCTCCTTCTTTGCCGCAATGTGCGGAGTGGGAATAGGCATGGTATTTCCTCCTTGTGTGGTTTTAAGTGTTTTGACCAAATTATATCTGCACCCCCGCCTTTAGTCAAGTTTTAGTGGCGAATTAAGGCTCGGTGTGGTATTATGAAATAAAAACCGATAAAAAATGCACGGGAGATAGGATATGAAAGACAGCAGCATCATCGTTATCGGCATTGCCGGCGGCACAGGCAGCGGAAAAACGACGATCACACGCAAGATCATGCAGCACTTCGGCGGCAACGTCAGCGTCATCTACCACGACAACTACTACAAGGCTCACCACGGCATGAGCTTTGAGGAGCGCACAAAGCTCAACTACGACCACCCCGACGCGTTCGACACCGAGCTTCTCATCGAGGACCTCAAAAAGCTGCGCCGCGGCGAGACGATCCACAGCCCGACCTACGACTACACGATCCACGACCGTGCGGAAAAGACCGTAACGGTCAGGCCCTCACGCGTCATCATCGTCGAGGGGCTGCTGATATTCCAGAGTCAGGAGCTGTGCGACCTTATGGACATCAAGATATATGTCGATACCGACGCCGACGTGCGCATACTGCGCAGGATCGTGCGCGACGTGCGTGATCGCGGCAGGAGCCTTGAAAGCGTTGTGAATCAGTATCTGACCACCGTAAAGCCCATGCACGAGCAGTTCGTCGAGCCGAGTAAGCGCAAGGCGGATATCATCATCCCCGAGGGCGGACACAATCAGGTTGCGCTGGACATGGTGCTTGAGCGCGTACGTGCGCATCTTGCGAAGAATTGAGGACAGGACATGGCAAAGCTATATTTCAAATACGGTGCGATGGGCTCGTCAAAATCGGCTCAGGCGCTGATAACGCAGTTTAACTATGAGGAGCTCGGCATGAGCGTCTGGCTCATAAAGCCCAGCATCGATACCCGCGACGGCGCGGATATAGTTCAAAGCCGCATAGGCCTCAGGCGCTCGGCCGAGGTCATAACCCCCGAGCAGGACATAATCGAAGCCTACGCGAAGGCCGGGCGGCACGACGTCATCATCGCCGACGAGGCGCAGTTTTTCACTCCCGAGCAGATCGACCAGCTGCGCGAGCTCGTCGATGAGGAAGGCCTGCCCGTTCTGTGCTTCGGTCTGCGCACGGACTTTTTGACGCACTTCTTCCCCGGAGCGCGCCGGCTCATGGAGCTTGCAGACTCCATCACCGAGATAAAGACCGTCTGCGCCTGCGGCCGCAAGGCCACGGTAAACGCCCGCATCGACGAAAACGGACGTATCATAACTCACGGCGATCAGGTGTTTCTTGGCGGCAACGACAGCTATGTGGCCATGTGCCACAAATGCTGGGTAA
>URAL01000057.1 GCA_900545805.1 uncultured Eubacteriales bacterium
CCAGGCCGATAAGAGCGCCGTGGTTTCCGATATTCTTCGTTAGGCTCTCGGCCAGTACGGCCCAAAGCTTCTGTCCGTCCTCGGTGCTGCTCTCGGCAATGCTGAACTCATAGCCTATGCGCTTGACAACATCACCGGGCTTATAGTACTCACTGAGCTTATCATAGAAATCGCTGATGGCGCTGGTGAAGCTCACAAGCTCGTCGCAGCTGAGCTCATTGAGCTTGAGCTTTTCCTCATACTCCTTCGGAATGACCCCCGCGACCGAGCCGATACGCTCAACGCCCTCTGGCAGACCGACATACTCGAACAGCTGGTTCAAAAGCTGGATATTATTCTTAACAAGCTTGTCAAAGCTGTAGTCTCCGTGCTCGGAAATAAACCTGTTTATGATATTGACGCGTCCCTCGGAGATGCCGAATTTCTCAGCCGTCGCGGCAGAGGCAGCGTCGCGGCTTATTATCTGACCAAGTATCGAGAAGCCGTAATCGACGGCCTTGTCTATCTGTTCGACGGTTTCGACCGTGCTCTTGAGTATCCCCCGTGCCATATCGTCGCTCGACGCGGCAACACTTATGAGTATCGAATTTTTAAGGTTCGTTATATACTCCTTCTCCTGAAGCGAGGTCACGATTTCCGTAACGGCTGTCTTATAATCCTTGCCCTTGAGCTCAAGTCCTTCGAGCACCGGCTGCGATTCTTCATTGAGTCCTTCAACATTCACTACGATGTCACGGTCGTTTACCTCGATGCGTATGCTGGGGTTAACGTCGATCATAATAACGCTGTTGTGCGCCATGCTGACGCTCTGCACAACGGAGGTGAGCGTCATCTCGTCCTTATCCACACGCGGGCCGTTTGCGGCTATCACACCCGTACCGAGTATGACTATGGCAAGGCTCGCGGCTATGGACGCGATGACATTGCGTGAGCCGGAGCGCCTGCGCGCCGTTTTCACGCTTTCGGTCATTATCTCTTCAATATATTCATCTTTTACAGAGCCCATGGCTCTGAGCAATCTGTCGCTCTTCAAAGAGATATTCCTTCTTTCATGAAATGTTTTTTCAGTCTGCCGCGCAGTCTGAAAAGCATCGTAGTTGTTTTTGAAACCGATATGTCATACCGCTCGGCGACATCGGCAATGGGCTCCATCATCCAGTATCGCCGCATAAAAACTCCTCGCTCCACGGCGCTGAGCGTTTCAAGAAAGCTGTTCAGCGCGTTCGTTATATCTTCGGAATCCTGCCGTCTCTCGAACTCGTCGACGCCCGATACACACTCGGCAAGCTCATCAAGCAGCACCGGCACCTCGCCGTTTCCGCGCTTTGAGCTGTTTTTCCGCCGCAGCTTATCGAGCGCGATATTGCGGGTTATCTTCCCTATGTAGGCCGAAAGCGAATCCGGCTCGTTCGGCGGGATGCTTCCCCAGGCCCTCATATAGGCATCATTCACGCACTCTTCGCTGTCCTCGGCATTTCCGAGAACATTGAATGCCACGCGGTGACAATAGCGGCCGTATTTAATATCTATTTGTAAAAGAGCTTCCTCGGAACGCGCCAGAAAAAGCTCAACAATACGCCGATCGTCCACAATAAACTCCTAACTCTAACTATAAAGACGGATATTTAGATTAAGTATCACATTTTTTTGCGAAAAACACAAGAATTATTTTTCCATCAAGGCCATTTTACGATAATTGAAACCATTTGTTGTTGTAGACGGCATATTAATATGTTATATTAGGTGTTAAATCTGTACTTTTAACGAAAGAGGGTAACTGTCTTGAAAACAAGAGTTATATCGGCGACGGTGCTTATAATACTGGTCGTTACATGTTTTGCACTGGGTCCCGTGACGAGAGCGCTGTTCCTGCTGGCGGCGATGATAATGGCCGTATGGGAGACATGCCGCGCCATAGGATATAAAAACGTCGTATGCTCTCCCTGGATACTGTACGCTTACTGCGCCGCAACTGTCGCGGAGCTTTGGTTCAATGCCGACGCTTTAGTATTTGAGATTACCTTTTTCCTTGCCGTATTTGCCGTTATGACGGCCGGTATCGTTTCAAAAAAGATCCGCGGCGCGGGCGCGCTTGCTACACTGGGCGTTCTGGCATACCCGGTCATTCCGTTTATCATTGTGTGTAAGCTTGCGCTTATGGACAGCGGCGTTTGGATCCCGGTGTTTTCTATCGCATGCATATCCACCTGGGTGTGCGACAGCTTTGCGCTGTTTGGCGGCAGAAGATTCGGAAAGCATAAGCTCGCGCCCGAGGTCAGCCCCCATAAGACCGTCGAGGGCAGTGTCTGCGGCGCGATAAGCGCAGTCGCTGCAGGCGTTATACTTTTCTTCGTGCTCAAGCAGTGGTTTAATGTAAGCATTCTCGGCTGCACTCTGACCGCGCTTATCTGCTCGAGCTTCGGCCAGGTCGGCGACCTTGCGGCCTCGCTGATAAAGCGCATGGCCGGCCTTAAGGATTACAGCAATCTCATCCCCGGTCACGGCGGCGTTATGGACAGGGTAGACAGTCTGCTCTTCTCCATCCCCTCGTCGTACTTCTGCCTTATTATTGCGGGCATCATCTGAACCCTGCGGAGTAAAATCTAATGAAGAACTTTTCTCAACTTAAAAAGCTCATGCTCATAATAAACCCCGTTTCGGGGCGGCGCACCTCACTGCGCTTTCTGCCGGATATAATAGGGATATTCTCGGCAAACGACTATGCAGTGACGGTTTTTCCGACCACTAAAAGCGGTGACGCAACGGATTTTGCGATGTACTACGGAAAGGAATTTGACCTTATCGTCTGCATAGGCGGCGACGGTACGCTCAACGAGGTGATAAGCGGCATCATACGCGGCGATTGCCGTACGCCGCTCGGCTACATTCCGTCGGGCAGCACAAATGATTTTGCCGCCTGCCACGGAATATCCTCGGATATGCTCGAGGCTGCGCGTAGCATAGTCGGCGGCAGGCCGAAAAGGATCGACATCGGGAAATTCGGAGAGCAGTATTTTTCATATGTTGCGGCCTTCGGCGCGTTTTCCTGGCTGTCATATACCACGCCGCAGAACCTCAAAAATATGCTGGGGCACTCGGCATACCTGCTTGATGCGGTGAGGGATCTTTCGAAGATCCGGGCTCATCATTTGAGGCTCGATATCGGTGAATTCACCTGCGAGGGTGACTATATATTCGGCGCTGTATGCAATTCGACCTCTGTCGCAGGGACGATATCTCTTCCGAAGGCCGTTGTAGATACAGGCGATGGGAAGTTTGAGATACTGCTTGTCCATGAGCCGCAGACGATTATAGATTTTCAGAATATTCTTCTCGGCATTTTTACGCAGGACTACTCCTCCCCCTTCCTTGATTTCTTTCAGGCTCAGTCGCTGAAGATAGAGGCACCGGAGGATCTCGACTGGTCACTCGACGGTGAGCGCGGAAAGGGCGCAGAAAGGCACGAGATTGAAAATCTCGCAGGCAGACTAACTCTTATATGCTGAAAAATTACCGCTTTTGGCGGTAATTTTTCATGGGGGTCTATGAAAAAAATCTTTAACACAATAAACAATTTCATGATTGAAATAAGCGAGGACAACATAAACGCCCACGCCGCGGCGAGCGCGTTTTACATGTTTTTATCACTCGTTCCGTTTGTAGCGCTTTTGACGGCGATAATACCCTACACAGGTCTTTCGCAGGAAACGCTTTTTGACGCGATCGAGCGCTACATACCGGCAGCTCTGCAAGCGATAATCGAATCGGTCGTCGACGATATATACTTTGCCCCGGGTGCTGTTTTGCCGCTTTCGATATTGCTGACGATATGGCTTTCAAGCCGTGCATTTTCGGCGCTCATCCGCGGAATCGAGGATATTTTCCACTCGCCGAAGTACTCTACCTTCCTGCGCCGCAGTCTGATCGCATGCTTTTACACGATCAGTATGATAGCCGTTGCGATAATCGTGCTTGCACTGATGGTCTTCAGCAAGGAGATATATGACCTTATAAGCATCCATCTGCCGGCGGTCTCACCGGCCCTGGTCCTGCTTCTCAAGCTCAGGTTCGTCGTCGCTTTTCTGATACTGGCGGTGGTCTTCCTCGCGATATACAAGGGCATTCCCGGAGTTAAAATAAAGCTTCTGCATCTGCTGCCGGGAGCCGCCGTAGCCGCGGCAGCGTGGCTGCTGTTCACATGGCTGTTTTCGCTTTTTATCCGCTATGCCAACTATTCCACCTACGGCAGCCTTGCAACGATAGTCATATCCCTTCTCTGGATGTACTGGTGCATGTACATCATTCTGCTCGGAGCCTCTGTAAACCAGTTTATTATAGAGGCGCATGAGGACTGATTTTGCCGCATAATGCACAAATTTTAAATCTTAATTTTATATACATTTACTTTATAAATTTGTTATGCTATAATCAACACCGTTTTGAATTTATACATTATACAGGTGATAAAATGAGTCAGAACAATTCGCTTGCCATGTTTGAGAATGAGTCAATCGGCAAGCTTATGCTTAAATTCTCCCTGCCGGCCATAGCGTCGATGGTCGTAAACTCCATATACAATATTGTTGACCAGATATTTATCGGTCAGGGCGTCGGCATGTACGGCAACGCGGCAACGAACCTCACCTTCCCTCTCGTCACGATAGCGATGGCCATAGGCACTCTCATAGCCGACGGCTGCGTTGCTTATTTCAGCTTAAAGCTCGGACAGAAGAACTACGATGAGGCCGCGCGCACCATGGGCAACGGCATTACGATATCTCTGCTGGCAGGTCTTTTCATTACGCTTTCCATGGAGCTTCTGCTCACGCCGGTGCTGAATCTCTGCGGAGGCGCGAAGGTCGCAGAGGAAACGTTCAGATATGCCACCGAGTATGCGAGAATAACGCTCATCGGCATACCGTTTGTCTGCATAAGCATGACGGTCAACAGCATTATCCGCGCGCAGGGCAATCCGCGCTACGCCATGATATCGAATATATCCGGCTGTCTGCTGAATGTTGTGCTTGACGCGTGGTTCGTCCTCGGCCTTGGCTGGGGCGTCGCGGGCGCTGCCTGGGCAACGATAATCGGTCAGATACTTAACTTCGTTCTCGCGGTTGCATACATTCCCCGTCTCAAGGGTATTGAATTCAAGCGCGAGTACGCTATGCTGAACGGAAAGACGCTGTTTTCGTTCCTGCCGCTCGGAATATCAAGCTTTTTTACACAGTTTGGCTCGACCATCGTCGTTATCTGCATGAATAACCTCACTGTAAAATACGGCCTGCAGAGCGTTTACGGTCCGGATATCCCGCTTGCTGCCTTCGGCATTGTCATGAAGGTAAACTCCATTATAGTCAGCGTCATGGTAGGCCTCGGAATAGGCAGTCAGCCCATCGTCGGATACAACTACGGTGCGAAGAACTTCCGCCGCGTTAAGGCAGCATATCTGCGGACCATCATCGTCGGACTCATTGTCGGCTTTATCGGCTGGGGCTGCTTCCAGCTGTTTACGCAGGAGATCATCAACATCTTCGGTCAGGAAAATGAGCTGTACAACGATTTTGCGCTCAAGTGCTTCCACATCTTCCTCGGCGCTATATTCCTTGTCGGCTTCCTGATACCCTCCGGCATCTTCTTTCAATCGATCGGCAAGCCCGCAAAGGCTATGATCTGCACGCTGACAAGGCAGCTTCTCTACTTCCTGCCCGGAGCCTATTTTCTCTCAAGCATCATGGGCATCGACGGTTTGCTGTACGCAGGTCCCGTGGGCGATACGCTCGCGGCAATAACCGTCGCTATCCTGATAATCGGCGAGATGAGCATAATAAACGGCAAGATAAAAGAACAAAATGCATAGTATCAAGCTTAAAGGCCTCCCGACAGGAGGCCTTTTTTGCATTTATGCATTGACATATTTTGCATGCGGATATATTATATCCGCATGAAGATATTATTTGCTGCAATTTCAATAACGGCTTTTGCCGCGGCGGCGGTGTTCGCCGTGCTTGCAATAAAAAGCAGGCATAGGGCGCATGTCGGCCGTGCGGTCATATGCTGCTGCATACTCGCCGTTTCGACTGTGGGCTTTGTTATTTCGACGCCGAATGAGATGGCGGAAGCCGTCAGCGCCGTACATGTCACCGTGAGCCCTGTCAGGGACACCTCCGCCCCGGCGGAGACGGATACTCAGGCTGATCAGACGCCGGCTCCCGTGCAGCTTCAGGGCTCTTATACGGCCAGCAGCAGATCGGATAAATTCCATATGCCCTTCTGCCCGTCGGCAGCGAAAATATCGGAGGATAACCGCGTTTGGTTTTCGACACGCGATGAGGCCGTTGCCGCCGGGTATTCACCCTGCGGTCGCTGTAAGCCGTAAAATAAAAAAGGCAGCCTGCCTGAACCGGCAAGCTGCCTTTGGCAGCGGATGAAGGATTCGAACCCTC
>URAL01000058.1 GCA_900545805.1 uncultured Eubacteriales bacterium
CCCTGCTCGACGGAGTGGAGGACATAAACGCCGCAATGAGCCTGAAAAACAAAACGGTCTACATAGACCGTGCCGATGCGCCGCTGAGAAAGGGAGAGTACTTTCTGTGCGACATCATCGGCGCGTCCGTTGTGACCGAGGACGGCGAGAGCGTCGGAACGCTCGAGGACATTTTGGAAACTCCGGCCTCATCGGTGTATATCGTGCGCGGCGAGACAGAGCACATGATCCCCGCCGTGCCTGAATTTGTTCTGAATACCGATGCCGAAAACGGCGTCATAACAGTAAAGCTGATCGAGGGCATGTAATACATTATGTTAACTGATATCAATGAAAATTATCCCCAAATGAGAATAGATATAATGACGCTTTTCCCGGATACAATGAATGCGATTATGCATGAGAGCATCCTGGGCAGAGCCGCAGACAAGGGCATAATCGAGATAAACTGCGTTCAGATACGCGATTATACGGAGAATAAGCAGCGTCAGGTCGACGACTATCCATACGGCGGAGGCTGGGGCTGCGTTATGATGGCACAGCCGCTCAAATCCTGCCTTGATGATATTATGTCAACTGCACAGGACAAGCGAAGCCGCGTCATATATATGTCGCCGCAGGGCAGGCCCTACGATCAGGCCACGGCGCGCAGGCTCAAAAACGACTACGACCATCTTGTGCTCGTCTGCGGCCACTATGAGGGCATTGACGAGCGCTTTATCGAGCAGTGCGTCGATGAGGAGATATCGCTGGGCGACTTTGTGCTCACGGGCGGTGAGCTTGCCGCGATGGCTGTGGCCGACTCCGTGTGCCGCCTTGTGCCGGGAGTCTTGTCCGATGAGGAATGCTTCACCGGCGAGAGCCACTGGGACGGCGTGCTCGAATATCCGCAGTATACGCGCCCCGAGATCTGGGAGGGCAGACAGGTGCCTAAGGTGCTCCTCGGCGGTGACCATGCCGCCGTTGCGCGCTGGCGGCGGAAAATGAGCCTTGAGCGCACGATGGACAAGCGCCCGGATATGTTCCAGAAGCTTGAGCTTACGGACAAGACAGACCTCAGGCTTATCGATGAGATAAGGAAAGAGCGCGGCAGAATGCGTCTTACAAAGCCCGTCGAGTGCCGTGCGGCGGCGCCGGAGGATATCGACGCCATAATGCTCATAGTGCGTCAGGCGCGTAATTATCTCAAAAAGCACCGCGTGGATCAGTGGCAGGGCGAATACCCGGCGCAGGAGCACTTCATGCCGGACATAAGCTCCGGTAGATGCTATGTCATGACCTACGGCGGAGCTGTCGCGGGCTTTTTCTGCCTGAGCGAGGAGCCTGAGCGCGACTATGACGGCATAACCGACGGCCGTTGGCACGGCGACGGAAAGTACTGCACGCTGCACCGCGCCGCCGTCGCCGCCGAGCTTCGCGGCACGGGGCTGAGCGATAAGCTTATGGCGGCTCTTGAGGAAAAGGCAGAGGCGCTCGGAGCTTCGGCCATACGCACGGATACGCACAGAAAAAACAAGGCCATGCAGCAGCTTCTGCGGCGCAGCGGCTTTACCTACCGCGGCAATATGCTCTGCTCGGCAGAGCCGGGACATGACCCTGCGCGGCAGTGCTTTGAAAAAATGCTTTGACGAGGTTTATATGGATCTTACGAACATAAACGAGATAAAAACGCTCCTTTCGCGGCACGGCTTCCGCTTTTCAAAAAGCAAGGGGCAGAACTTTCTGACCGCCGCATGGGTGCCGGAGGATATAGCCGATGCCGCGGGGCTTGACGGGCAGACCGGCGTGTTGGAGATAGGCCCCGGCATCGGCTGCCTTACCGAGCAGCTGTCCGAGCGTGCCGGCAAGGTCGTATCCGTTGAGCTCGACACGGCGCTCAGACCCGTGCTGGCGGAAACTCTCGCAGGACGAAATAATGTTGAGATAGTTTACGGAGATGCGCTGAAGCTTAATATTCCCAAGCTCCTGGATGAAAAAATGCCGGGAATGCGGCACGTCGTTTGTGCGAACCTGCCGTACAATGTGACGGGGCCTGTGATATCGAAGCTTTTAAAATGCCGCTGCTTCGACTCGGTCACGGTCATGATCCAGCGCGAGGTCGCGCGCAGGATATGCGCAAGGCCCGGAACAGGCGAATACGGCGAGTTTACGGTGTTCGTAAACTGGTATGCGAGGCCCGAAATGCTCTTTGACGTGCCGCCGGACTGCTTCATCCCGCAGCCGAAGGTGACCTCGAGCGTCATACGCCTTGACTGCCGCGTCTCTCCGCCCGTCGAGGTCAAAAGCGAGGCGATGTTCATGCGCGTGGTAAGGGCGGCTTTCGCTCAGCGGCGCAAAACGCTTCTCAACGCGCTGAGTACGGGTTTCGGCGAATTATCGAAGGATGAGGTCGAAAAATGCCTGCTTGACAGCGGATTTGACCCAAAAGTGCGCGGAGAAGTTCTTTCCATTGGTGAATTTGCAAAAATCGCCGATGCTTTTTTCACCGTTTTGGATTAATTTTTGTATGCAAAGTGCATTGATTAAAAGCTGTCAAGGATGTAGTCTTAATAAAGGTGATATTGGCAATAATTTTATAGATTTTGCAAGGAATCAAGTTAAAAAAACGTGCACGATCAGTGTATGTATGCATAGAAAGGATGATTACACCAATGAGCAAGAAGTATGTTTACCTGTTCTCCGAAGGCAACGCGAAAATGCGCGAGCTTCTCGGCGGCAAGGGTGCAAATCTGGCAGAAATGACTAACATCGGTCTGCCTGTACCTCAGGGCTTCACCATTACCACCGAGGCCTGCACACAGTACTATGAAGACGGTCAGAAGATCAACGACGAGATCATGGCCGAGATTATGGAGTATGTAGTGAAGATGGAAGGCATCACCGGCAAGAAGTTCGGCGATCTTGAAAATCCTCTTCTCGTCTCCGTTCGCTCCGGCGCACGCGCATCCATGCCCGGCATGATGGACACGATCCTCAACCTCGGTCTTAACGAGCAGGTCGTTGAAGTCATGGCCAAGAAGTCCAACAACCCCCGCTGGGCATGGGACTGCTACCGCCGCTTCATCCAGATGTACTCCGACGTTGTCATGGAGGTCGGCAAAAAATACTTCGAGCAACTTATTGATGAAATGAAAGAGGCTCGCGGCGTAACTCAGGACGTTGAGCTGACCGCGGACGACCTCAAGGAGCTTGCAGGCAAGTTCAAGGCGGAATACAAGGAAAAGATCGGCGAGGACTTCCCGACCGACCCGAAGGAGCAGCTCATGGGAGCTATCAAGGCAGTTTTCCGCAGCTGGGACAACCCCCGTGCAAACGTTTACCGCCGCGATAACGACATCCCCTACAGCTGGGGCACCGCCGTCAACGTTCAGATGATGGCCTTCGGCAACATGGGCGACGACTGCGGCACCGGCGTTGCGTTCACCCGCGACCCCGCTACCGGCGAGAAGAAGCTTATGGGCGAGTTCCTGACCAATGCACAGGGCGAGGATGTCGTCGCAGGCGTCCGTACCCCGATGCCCATCGCACAGATGGCGGAGAAGTTCCCCGAAGCATTCGCTCAGTTCGAGAACGTCTGCCAGACCCTCGAAAACCACTACCGCGATATGCAGGACATGGAGTTTACCGTCGAAAACGGCAAGCTCTACATGCTTCAGACCCGTAACGGCAAGCGCACCGCGCAGGCGGCGCTCAAGATTGCATGCGACCTCGTTGACGAGGGCATGATCAGCGAAAAAGAAGCTGTTGCGATGATAGATCCGAGAAACCTCGACACTCTGCTGCACCCCCAGTTCGACGCTGCCGCTCTCAAGGCCGCAACTCCGATGGGCAAGGGCCTGGGCGCATCTCCCGGCGCGGCATGCGGCAAGGCAGTGTTCACTGCTGAGGAAGCAAAGGCATGGAACGAGCGCGGTGAAAAGGTCGTTCTCGTCCGTCTCGAGACCTCTCCCGAGGATATCGAGGGCATGAAGGCCGCACAGGGCATTCTGACCGTTCGCGGCGGCATGACCAGCCACGCGGCAGTTGTTGCCCGCGGCATGGGCAAGTGCTGTGTTTCCGGCTGCGGCGACATTAAGATGGACGAGGCCAATAAGCAGTTCACTCTTTCCGGCAAGACCTTCCACGAGGGCGATTTCATCTCGCTCGACGGCTCTACCGGCAAGATCTACGACGGCATCATCCCCACCGTCGATGCCTCCATCGCCGGCGAGTTCGGCCGCATCATGGCATGGGCCGACAAATATCGCCGTCTGCAGGTTCGCACCAATGCCGACACTCCGTACGACGCACGCAAGGCGCGTGAGCTCGGCGCACAGGGCATCGGCCTTACCCGTACCGAGCACATGTTCTTCGACGGCGACCGTATCGCCGCATTCCGCGAGATGATTTGCGCCGACACGCTTGAAGAGCGCGTCGCGGCTCTTGCAAAGCTCGAGCCCATGCAGCAGGCCGACTTCGAGGGCATCTACGAGGCAATGGAGGGCTGCCCGGTAACCATCCGCTTCCTCGATCCTCCTCTCCACGAGTTTGTTCCCACCGAGGAAGCCGATATCGAGGCACTTGCAAAGGCACAGCATAAGTCCGTCGAGGCCATCAAGGCGATTATCGCATCCCTTCATGAGTTCAACCCCATGATGGGTCACCGCGGCTGCCGCCTGGCCGTCACCTATCCCGAGATCGCCGCAATGCAGACCCGTGCAGTCATCAACGCCGCTATAAACGTTCAGAAGCGTCATCCCGAGTGGAAGATGGTTCCCGAGATCATGATCCCGCTGGTCGGCGAGGTCAAGGAGCTCAAGTACGTCAAGGATGTCGTTGTCAAGAACGCAGACGAGCTGATCGCCGCAAGCGGCATCGAGATGAAGTACCTTGTCGGCACCATGATCGAGATCCCGAGAGCGGCTCTGACCGCAGACGAGATCGCCAAGGAAGCAGAGTTCTTCTCCTTCGGCACCAACGACCTTACTCAGATGACCTTCGGCTTCAGCCGTGACGACGCAGGCAAGTTCCTCGGCGCTTATTACGATAAGAAGATCTACGAGAACGACCCGTTTGCGAAGATCGACCAGATCGGCGTGGGCAAGCTCGTCAAGATGGCATGCCAGCTCGGCCGCGCCACCCGTCCGGAACTTCATCTGGGCGTCTGCGGCGAGCACGGCGGCGATCCCTCGTCCGTCGAGTTCTTCCACAGAACCGGCCTCGACTATGTCTCCTGCAGCCCCTTCCGCGTTCCCATCGCCCGCCTTGCCGCCGCACAGGCTGCCATCAAGGAACAGCGCCAATAAATAGTTGACGCAAACAGCGTAGGCAAAACAACTGATATAAACACGGTCACACAGTCCGTTTGGATTGTGTGACCGTTATTTTTGCCATGCAAAAGCATGGCAAAAATAAGAAATGTGCCATTTCCTCGCCCCTGTGGGGCAACCGTAAATGATGCACAAAAACTTCATGCGCCGGCATTTGCGCATTTCCGTGGCGCGGTGCTCAGGCATGAAGTTTTTTGCCCATTTTCAGCTAAATACACCGTAAATCAAGCCGCTGGTTTCACTACGAAATCAGCGGCTTTTTTCGCGCTCAAAAAATTTTTTGAAATTTTTTCGCTCAGGGGGTTAAAAAATGAGCTTTCTCGCTGCCTACCTATTGAGGGACAAAACGAATGCCTTTGAACCTTGAAAATCGAATAGATATTCAACAGGTACATTCCTGATCGGGGGTGAAAGCTCCAGCCGGATGAAGGTGCGCCACGAACTTCCTGCCCACAAGGGTTATCACGGAAA
>URAL01000059.1 GCA_900545805.1 uncultured Eubacteriales bacterium
TTCCGGTGCTTATTTAGCATAAGCTGTTCTTACATTATCTAATTTTCAAGGTACAATTCGCGCCGCCGCTTTCAGCGGACAGCTTACTTACTTTACCACGAAGGTTCGCATTTGTCAAGAGCTTTTTTCAAACTTTTTTGAAGCTTGTTTACTCGCTCCCGCATCGACGCGGCGCACTCTCCTGAGGCGCTTGCTTAGAATACCACCGTGTACACGGTTTGTCAACACTTTTTTCGACGATTTTCACAACAAATTTTTAAGTTTTTCCGCCGCCGCTAAATATTGTGCCCAATGCCGCGCATAATAACAACATGTCTGATTTATTAAACCTGTTCCGGCGCGAAAAAAGCGGCGATGAGCCCCATGCACGGCGTGAGCCGGCGTACACGGGAAAAATAAGCGCGCAGGCTCTCGTCGGCATATTCGACGGCTGCTCGGACTTCCAGTCGCGCAATATCCGCCCCGGTCTGTCGGGCGAGAGGACGCTTTTTGTCTGCTGGCTCGACGGCGTCGCCTCGGGCGGCGGCATTTCAAGGGACGTTCTGCGGCCGCTCACGGAGCTTTTGCGCGCAGGCGTCGCGTTATCGCCCGAAAGACTTCTCGACGGCGCTGTGTACAGCTCGCAGGCAGCTTTGCGCACGACGCTCGACGAGACGGTCGGCGATATAACGCAGGGCTGCTGCGCGGTCGTATTCGAGGACGAGGGCTGCGCGGTGTGCTTTGAATTGCGCAGTGCTCAGATCCAGCGCGGCATCAGCGAGCCGACGATGGAGAAATCCCTCAAGGGCGGCAAGGACAGCTTCACCGAGACCCTGCGCACCGACACCGCCCTTGTGCGCAAGCGCATAGCCAACCCCGCGCTGAAGATAAAAAGCACTCTTCTCGGCCGCAAGAGTTTAACACGGGCGGCGATACTCTACGTTGACGGCGTGGCAGATCCCGCGGTCGTTACGGAGCTGACAAGGCGCATTGATAATATAGATGTGGACGGCGCGCTCTCGACCGGCGTCATAGAGGAGTACATCACCGACCGGCCGCGCTCTGTTTTTCCGCAGGTCGTGCACACCGAGCGCCCCGACCGCTTCGCACGTCAGCTTTTAAACGGGCGCGTGGGGCTTCTCATCGACGGCATACCGATCGCCTTTCTCGTGCCGGTGACGTTTCCGGAGCTTCTGCGCGTGCCGCAGGAGGACAGTCAGAACTACATCGTATCCTCTGCGCTGAGCGTCATCCGCTGGGCGGCGGTGCTGCTGGCGCTGGCTCTGCCGGCGTTTTACACGGCCATCGCCATGTATCATCAGGAGATGATCCCGACGCAGCTGCTGCTTTCGGTCATCAGCTCCAAGCAGGACGTGCCGTTTTCGACGGCGCTGGAGCTTATCGGCATGCTCATCGCCTTTGAGCTCCTGCAGGAGGCCGGACTGCGTCTGCCCGACCCCATCGGCGACACGGTGAGCATCATCGGTGCGCTCATCGTCGGTCAGTCGGCGGTCGAGGCGAAGGTCATATCGCCTATCGCGGTCATCGTCGTCGCAACGGCGGGCATCGCCGGCTACGCCCAGCCGAGTCAGGATCTCGGCGCCGCTCTGCGGATAAGCCGCTTTGCTCTGGTGCTCGCGGCGATCGCGGCGGGGCTGTACGGCGTTGTGATCTCGCTGTGCTTTTTCGTGTGGTATCTATGCACGCTCGACTCCTTCGGCCGCAATTATACCGCGCCCTGGTCGGGCGGGCGAAGGCATAATCTCGTGCGCACCTTTCTGCGCCGTCCGCTGCCGGAGGAGAAAATGCGCGAGCCGGAGCTGAACACGCCCGACAGGAGGAAGCAGGCATGAAAAAATTAATCGCCGCAGTGTGCGCGCTGAGTCTTGCGCTCACGGCCTCGGGCTGCTCGGGCGGCAGCATCTACTCAAACTACCGCGACATCTCCGAGCTTCTGGTCATCCAGACCCTCGGCTTTGACCTTTCGGACGCCGGAGTGCGGCTTTCGGTCTCGGCCGAGGGCAGCAGCGGCGCAGGCAAGGATAACGAGGACAAAACCCCCGTGCGTGTGAGCATCGATGCGCACTCCATGACCGAGGCGCAGGATGCATTGCAGAACTACAGCGGCGGACTTCAGCTGTTTTTCGGTCACACGGCCTACTTCGTCCTCGGCGAGAGCGTTCTAACGACCGACACAGCGCAGTTTTTTGACTGCATCGAGCGTGACGCTGCCTTTCGCCTGTGCATACCCGTGTTCGCAGCCTCGTCCGGCAGTGCCGGCGAGCTCATCATGGGTGCAGGCGACGATAAGCACGACGCTACTAAGCTCATGCACGCCGTGACGGAGAATCTGCGTCTGCGCGGAGATGCGCACATATTCACCGCCGCCGAGATCGTATCGGCGCTCGACTCAAACGGCTCGGCGCTCATCTGCGCGGTGAAGTCCGCTCCGGCGAGCGATGCCGCGCCCGATGCGGGCGGCGGCGAGATGACCATCGTGCCCGACGGCTATACTATTATATATAAGAACAAGGCCGCGGGGCACATTCCGCCGGAGCTTGCACGCGGCGTGAGCCTTATCCTCAACAAGGCGGGCTCCATGCCGGTAGCCGTCGGAGACGCGACGCTCCAGATTGACCGCAGCTCCTGCAAAATCAAGCCCGTTTTCGGAGACGGACTTGAGGGCGTTTCCTTTGATATCGAGATCAGCGCCGCCCTGGCTGAGGCACGCGGCGATTTTGATCCCGACGAGCTGAGGCGCGGGCTTGAGGTCATGGCGCAAGGCTGGGTCGAGGATGTGCTTGCGCTTCAAAAAAGCTCCGGCTGCGATTTTCTGCATCTGGGCAGCATCCTTGAGATGCAGCACCCGTACCGGCTGCGCGGCGCGGCCGGGAATTTCTCCCTCATCGCCCCCGGCCTCGACTTCACCGTCCGCGTCACCGCCGACCTCGACCGCAGCTTCCACCTCGATCTTTTTTAGCGGCGCTTTAAGGCTGTACCGATACGCATATTGCGTCAGCCCGGTATCGAAATTGCCGACAAAACCGTAAAACTGCCGCTTCCCGATAGCGCGGTGCAGATTTTCGCGCTTGCCTTGGTTTTCTTCGCAACCGATGGTCGAGCTGATGCAATAAATGTATAGGCACAATGTAAAAGCACCTCTGAAAACACCTCATCCGTCGGCAAAGCCGACACCTTCCCCTCAAGGGGAAGGCAAGGGTGCAGGCAGAGTTTTTGCACTAAATCAGAACAATTATCCGTAGTGCAAACTGCCACGGTCTTTGTCGGAACCGATTGCAGCTCGTAGGGGCGACCATCGGTCGCCCGCATGGTCGGAACTACGATTTAACACAAACGCATAAAAGACAGCGCTGATACATCTTTTACCTCGGCCAGACCGGAGGATGCGGAGGAAACCGTTAAAAAAGGGCGGGCAATGCCCGCCCCTACGATATAGATTTTAGTACCGACCAAGGTTTGGCAAACGGAATGGGCAAGCCCGTTCCCTACAGGGTACAGGCAGAGATTTTGCACCAAATCAGCACAATTTCACGGGATGCGAAACGCTATGGTTTGTTCCGCTCTCTCGATACCGGGCAGGCGCAAAAACCGTATCGGCACAATTTTAATGCGCCTCTAAAGTGCCTTCCCCTTGAGGGGAAGGTGTCGGCGCAGCCGACGGATGAGGTGATATTCAAATCAGTGCGGCATCGCCGCACACATTAATTATTCATTATTCATTTGCAGGCGCAGCCTGCGCTGCCGGGCTGCCGCAATAAATGTATAAGAAAGGGGTCAGTGCGCCAATGAAGGAATATGACAGGCGGCAGCTGAAGGCGATGTGCTTTGTTGCATCTCTCGCGCCGGTCACGCGGCTGCTTCCGAAGGCGACGGCGCAGATCGCCGGGAGCGCGAGCTGGCTTGCGCCGCTGTGCGCGCTGCCTATGCTGCTTTTATACCTGCTCGTTCTGACGGCTCTGATGAACATGCGCCGCGAGGGCGAGGGACTGGGCGAGGTCGTCATGCGCCGCGCCGGCCGCACGGCGGGCAGCATCGGGCTCGGCCTTATCGCCGTGTTCCAGCTCTTTTCCGCCGGCTTTATCCTGCGCACGGGCGCGCATCGACTCATTTCGACAATTTATCCGGCCGCCGGGCCATGGTTTTTCATGGCGACAATGCTGCTGATGGGCACGCTGGCCGCGCTCGGCCCCGTCAAGGCGCTGCCCCGCGCCTCAAGAGTGTTCGCGCCGATCCTTCTGACCGTAATGCTGCTCGCGCTGCTGCTGTCGCTCGACTCGGTAGACGTAAAAAACCTGCTGCCCGTCACAAAAACGGACTTCGGCAAGCTTTTCCTGTCGAGCCTCGCTGTTGTCGAGATCTCCGGCGGCGTGCTGTACTGCGCGGCGCTTTTGGAGGATCGCGCACCGCTTCAGGGCCGGCGCTTTGCCTCTCATGCGGGCAGGCTTGCGCTCATCTGTGTACTGCTGACATTTTTCTGCGCGGTCATCATCGGCTGCTACGGCGCCGGGCTCGTCGCACGCTTCTCGCATCCTTTCTTCTCGACCGTGCGCGACGTGACGCTCATGAAGACCATCGAGCGCATCGAGGCTCTCGTTGCGGCGCTTTGGGTGCTGTCCGACTTCGTCATTTTTTCGCTTCTTTTATGCTGCGCAGCTCACATACTGCGCCTCATTTTCGGCTTCATACCCGAAAAAACGGATGCTCGCATGCTCGACATGTCAAACGGCCGTTCGCTCATTCTTATTTGTGCGGTGCTCTCTGCCGCGGCCGCCGCGCTTATCCCTTCAAATGAGGCGGCGCTGCTCGGGATATCCCAGATAATCGTTCCCGGCGCGAGCCTTGTAATAATTTTCGTCATTCTTCCGGCGCTGCTTTTGATCTCAAGACTCCGCCGGCCGTAACGGCAGCATTTTCGGCAAAAAACTTGCCTTGTTCGAATTTTTGTTCTATATTAGTGCAAAGCATCGACGGCTTTCGGGTAAAATCGACTTATCGAGAACGCGAAATCTTGCACTGATACAGAACAGGAGACACGCTTATGAACAAGGCATACGCAAACAGAGTAGGCACGCATTTATCCTGGCTGCGCAAGCAGAAAAAGCTGACGCAGGAGCAGCTTGCAGCGCGGATGCAGCTGCTCGGCTGCGACATTACGCGCTCGGCGCTGGCGAAGATCGAGGTCGGCCAGCGCATGCTCTGCCCCGACGAGCTCAAGGCTCTGCGCTCGGCACTCTCCGTTAGCTACGACGACATTCTTTTATAGGCGCTTTTTCCGCAGGCGCTTTAGCGCCTCTGCCAATACATTTTTTGCGTGAACCCGGTATCGAAACTACCGACGAAACCGCAATGTTCCGCTTCCCGCAGGTGCGGGGCGAATTTTGCTCCGCAGTATCGGGAAGCGGCAGTTTTACGGTTTTGTCAATATCTTCGATACCGGGCTGACGCAATAAGCGTATCCGTAGCAGCGTCCGTGCGCCTCTAAAAAAGCCGGCAGAAAGTCAAGCAAGTGCAACGCGGGAAAAGGCGGCAAATTCGGCAGGAG
>URAL01000060.1 GCA_900545805.1 uncultured Eubacteriales bacterium
CCAAATAAGCCCAAAGTATTATACGGATTTCCTGTGGCACAGTAATTAATAAATTGTAAATTTTCCGATAAGCCTGCGGACTTACTGGACACATGCGCCGTGGTGTGTATTGCCAATAACTTGACGGAATTCTAAAATACCTATAAAATATAAAGGTAATATGAATTTGAGGTGGTTAGGACATGTCGAACGCCCCGATGAAAAGAAATATCGGCAGGCAGATACGCGCCGAGGCATTTTCAATTCCGAATATACTCAGCTATTTCCGTCTGCTGCTGATACCGCTGTTTATAGTGCTTTATGTGCAAGAGGATTTCACGGAGGCGCTCATTACGCTCGCCGCCAGCGGCCTGAGCGATATTCTCGACGGACGCATAGCGCGAAAGTATGATATGGTGACCGATCTCGGCAAGGTGCTCGACCCCGTGGCCGATAAGCTCACGCAGTGCGCCATGATGCTCTGCGTCGCGATGCGGTATCCGGCGATGTGGTGGCTTCTGGGGCTGCACGTCGTCAAGGAGACAGTCATGCTTATCATGGGCTGGTATGTCCTTAAAAGGACCGACACGGTCAACAGCGCGATATGGGCAGGCAAGCTCTGCACGGGCGTTATCTACGCCGTCATGATGCTGCATGTTATACTGCCGCATCTGCCGCAGCCGGTGTCCGTCGGCTGCACGATCGTCTGCGCGGGGCTTATCGTGCTGAGCCTTATTGTTTACACGGCAAGATATGTGAAGATTCTCGGAGGGAAGAAATGAGCTTACTCTATGCGGTCATTTATATAGCCGTCCTCGGCATACTTTCGCACTTTGTCGGCCAGGCGCTGCCGAGAGCGCGGTTTTCGGCCGAAAGCTTTCCGTACCGCACGGCGGACTGGGAAAACGGCGGCAGGGTATATGAAAAGCTCGGTATAAAGCACTGGAAGGACGCTCTTCCCGATATGAGCCGCATCATGCCGGACATGGTCAAGAAGAAAATGACCAGACAGAACCGTGAGCAGGGCATGGACGTCCTCATTGCCGAGACCTGCGTTGCCGAGTGCGTCCATTACTGGCTTATCGTTTTGTCGCTGGGCATATTTCTGTTCTGGCGCGGCGTCTGGGCGGTAGTTTTCTGGCTCGTGTATAATATTCTGGGCAATGTTCCGTTTATATTGATACAGAGATACAACAGACCGAGGCTCGTGCTGCTTGAGCAGCGCAGAAAGAGGAGGGCTGCAAAACAGTGAAGGTACTTATATTGAGCTGCAACACCGGCGGAGGGCACAACAGCGCCGCTTCCGCGATATGCGCGTATTTTGAGAAAATGAACTGCGAGTGCGATATAGTAAACGCGCTCGATTTCCTGCCCAAGGCGCGTGCCGAGCTCATAAGCCGCGGCCATGAGCTTGCGTATAAATACACACCGCGCCTTTACGGCGTGGGCTACCGCATAAGCGAAATGACGCCGCAGAGCAGGCTCTATGAGCAGAACGCAAAGGGCGCCGATGAGCTTTGCAGAGTGCTGTTTTCCGGCAGCTACGATGTCGTTATAAGCGTGCACATTTTTGCCGCGATGATGATGACGGAGCTGAGGATAAACCGCGAGATAAACATCCCGAGCTTTTTCGTTGCAACAGACTACACATGCAGCCCCGGCGTATCGGAGATAGTTGCAGACAAGTATTTCATCCCGCACGAGAAGCTGCGCGAGGAGTTTGTAAGCCAGGGCATACCGGCAAACAGGATCGTCGCCTCGGGTATTCCCGTGCGCGAGGAGTTCTGCCGCAGAAGCGACAAAAAGGCCGCGCGCCGCGCCCTGGGCATGAGCGAGGAGGGCAGGGTGCTGCTCCTGTGCTGCGGCAGCATGGGCTGCGGCCCGATACGCAGCATAGCCCTGCGCCTCGGCGAGATCATGGACGAAAACGACAGCCTCGTGATCGTCTGCGGCAGCAACCGTCAGCTTGAAAAGGATCTGCAATTTCTCACCGGCGACGATATACGCATAAAGATCTGCGGCTTTACGGATAAGATGAGCCTGTACATGGATGCGGCAGACCTCATCATTACGAAGGCCGGCGGCCTGAGCACCACCGAGGCGGTCATGAAGCGCCTGCCGATACTGTTTATTGATGCCGTTCCCGGCTGCGAGAGCCGCAACATAGAGTTTATGACCGGCAACGCCTACGCGCTTGAGTCAGACACGGCCTCGGGCATGGCGCATCTTGTCGAGACCTGCCTGAGCGGCGCGGTTGACCCCATGGAGATGGTGCGCCGCAGGGAAGATGACTTCCCCTTTGAGGCGGCGAAGACCATATATGATACCGTCTGCGACGAATACCGCCGCTTTGACGCATCCCGCTCCGATAATAAGGCAAAGCCGGAGGAAAAGCCGTCGCGCCTCATGCCGAGCGAGGAGAAGAGCATGATGCTCATAATAAATCCCGTTGCCGGCAAGGGCGAGATGATGCGCTCTCTCGCCGAGGTCACCGGCACGTTCATGGACGCGGGCTACCGCGTGAGCTTTTACCCGACGCGGGGCCGCGGCGACGCGGCCGAGTATGTCAAGGCCTACGGCAAGGACTTTGACATTATATGCTGCTCCGGCGGCGACGGAACGCTCAACGAGACGATATCCGGCATGTGCGACGCCGGGATAGATATCCCCATCGGCTATATGCCGGCCGGCAGCACGAACGATTTCGCGGAGTTTCACGGCATAAGCTGCGACGTCACGAAAACGGCGAAAAAAATCGTCTCCGGCAGGGAGCACCGCATCGATGTCGGCAGGCTGGGCGGCAAGTATTTCATAAACGCGGCCGACTTCGGAGCGTTCACCTGGCTGCCGTACACCACGCCGCAGAGACTGAAGAACAAAATGGGCTTCTACGCCTATGTTCTCGACGGCATAAAGGATCTGGCAAAGCTCCAGAGCGAGCATCTGCGCATTACGATAAACGGGCAGACGCAGGAGGGCGAGTTTATCTTCGGCGTCGTCGCCTCGTCAAGCGCGCTGGCCGGTGCGCTCGACTTCTTCGGGCAGAAGGTCGTCGCCGACGACGGACTGTTTGAGGTGCTGCTCATCCGCCGCCCGAACTCACCGGTCGAGCTCCAGTCGACCATCGCGGCTCTGCGCGAGCAGAACCTCAATAACGAGCTGATCTCCTTCTGCCGAACGGACAGGGTGGAGATCGAGTGCATGAAAAAGCTCGCCTGGGCGCTCGACGGCGAAAAGTGCGTCGGCGCAAGCCGCCACGCGATCGAGATGCTGCCGCGCCGCGTGAGGATAGTTTACTGATGACAAATTTTGAGAACATAAGACTCATAGCGCTCGACCTTGACGATACGACGCTGCGCTCCGACGGGAGCCTTTCGAGCCAAACGAAAAAGGCGATACAGGCGGCGATAGGCGCGGGGCTTGAGGTCGTCGTTGCCTCGGGAAGGTCGCTGCACTCGCTGCCGAAGGCCGTTTCGGAGATACCCGGCATACGCTATGCCATAACCTCAAACGGAGCCGCCGTCGTGAGCATCGCGGACGGTGAGCGCCTCGTGAGCCTTACCCTGCACCCGGACACGGTGCATGAGCTCATCGCACTTTTCGGCGGCGAGCTTCTTGAATGCTTCATAGACGGACAGGCCTATTGCGATGCAAAGTATATTGCCGACCCTATGCGCTTCGGCTGCTCCGAGGCGTATGTAGGCTATGTCAAAGCAACGCGCCTGCCGGTGAAGGATATGAAGCGCTTTATTCTCGATAATGCCGAGCGGCTCGACAGCGTGGACGTTCTGTGCAAAAATGTGCGGCACAGAGCCGAGCTCAGGGAAAAGGCGCGTGCGCTTCCCAAGGCTTATATAACAAGCTCCTCGCCGCGGCTTATCGAGATATCCGACGCCGTGGCCGGAAAGGGCGCGTCGCTCCGGCGGCTGTGCGAAATACTCAAGGTTCCGGCAAGCGCCGTCGCCGCCTTCGGCAACGGCGATAACGACGCCGACATGCTCGCCTTCGCCGGGCTCGGCGCCGCAATGAAAAACGCTACCGCCGCGTGCATCGCATCGGCCGACATTGTGTGCGGCTCGAACGATGAGCACGGCGTTGCGCAAATGCTGTACAGAATAATAGGAGAAAAGCAGTGATCAGAGAAGCAGTACCTGCCGACCTTGACGCAATAGCGAGGATCTACGACAATATCCATGCCGCCGAGGAGAGCGGCAAAATGAAGATAGGCTGGATAAGCGGCGTTTATCCCGTGCGCGAGACCGCCGCGGAGGCTATCCGCCGCCGCGATATGTTCGTGCTTGAGGAGGACGGCTGCATCAAGGCCGCGGCCGTTATAAACAAGACCCAGGTCGATGTGTACGAGGGCGCAAGGTGGAGCTTTGCAGCCGGCGATAACGAGGTGTGCGTTCTGCACACGCTGGTGGTCGACCCACGGTATGCCGGGCAGGGAATAGGCAAAGGCTTCGTCGCGTTTTACGAAAAATACGCCCTGTCACGCCGATGCACGGTGCTGAGGATGGACACCAACGCGATAAACGCCGCCGCAAGAGCTATGTACGCGAAGCTCGGCTACCGCGAGGCGGATATAGTCCCCTGCGTTTTTAACGGCATCCCGGACGTGAATTTAGTCCTGCTCGAGAAAAAGCTGAAATAAAAAAGAGAGGTATTGCCTCTCTTTTTTTATTTGATAACAGTACTTATTACGGGCTTGCCCTCGCGGTCGAGCAGGGGAGTCAGGCCGCCGGAGTAACCGGAGTAGTGGTAGAGATAGTTTACGCCCGTCTCTTTATCGACCCAGACCTCCATTACGTCGATCGCGCCCTGAGAATAGACCTTTTCAAAACGTTTTTCTGACATTTTACTTGTTCCTTTCCTTATACATTTTTGCCGCCCTGCTCATGGGGATGAGCGCGAGCGCCGTGACGACGGCGGCGGCAACGAACAGCTCGTTTACCGGCAGATAGCCCTCGGCTATGCTGCTTATGTCATAGCCCATTTCGCCTGCACGCTGAGCTGTGACGAAGATGAGGTTTCCGTTATCGACGACCTGATACACCTTCTCGCCGAAGGCGCGGCAGATGGGGTCTGCAAGCAGGGGGCCCGCTATCATCGGGAAGAATACGAAGAACATGATCCTTATGCCCTCGAACTGGCCGCGGTGCTCCTCGGGATAAAGGCGCTTCATCCAGACGGTCATGGCCTGCATGAAAACGACGTAGCCGACGCCGACAAGGATTATGCCGGCAAAGCAGGGCCAGTTTGCCGCAAGATTCAGGGCGTTTTCCGTGTCGAACGTGCCCTGCATATTGCCGACGACGAAGTACACGAACAGGCAGCCGAGAATGCTCAGTATCGTCGCAAACGCGGCGACGGCCGGAACCTTTTTGTTGTTTATGACCTTTATAAACGGAACGGATACAGCGACGGCGATGAGCAGAGGAATGCCGAGGATGAGGCTTGGATCGTTAAAGCCGAGGGTGTAGTTCATCCAGTTCATGATGTGGATGAAATAGCAGTTGT
>URAL01000061.1 GCA_900545805.1 uncultured Eubacteriales bacterium
GGTTGCACTTCGGATGATAGCACGCCAGCTCCCCTTACGCAGGGGAGCCAATGGGTGCGGCGGTTTTTCGGTTTTCTCGGCACTCTCCGGTCGGGCAGTCGCAATGTGCGTATCAGCAAGTGCGTAAAAGCGCCTCTAAAAAGAATGTATTGCGGCGGCCGCGGCAAGAACCGCTGAATATGCGCGGTGGCGCTGCATTTTTGACTTCGGCTCCTTTGCCATGTGGCAGTCGGCGACAAGCACGACGCTTGCCGCGAAGGCCGCAAAGCCGCTCAAGGCTTTGATTCGGCTTGCTTTTTGCGCCGTCGCCATATGTGCGAGCACCGCGAGAAAATACACGCCGCTGGCCGCCTCGTGCGCCTGCATCATGACGGCGTTCGCCTTGTGCAGGCCGAGCTTGCGCAGAGGGTATTTAACCATAAGCGCCGCAAGCGAGGCCGCCGCCGTGTATCCCGTTGTTTTGTGTATCATTGCTTTGATATTCATATTGGCATCGCCTTTCTATTTTTTAGTGGCGCACGGACGCGCCTACGGATACATTTATTGCGGTATCCCGGTATCGAAAGCGCGGAGAAAACCGCAAGTGCGCCGCTTCCCGCAGACAAGGTGCAAAAGCTCTGCCCGCGCTCAAACCTATTCGTAGGGGCGACCATCGGTCGCCCGCTGTGCCGGTTTTGCCGTAAGTGACCGGTCGGGCCGACGCAATAAAAGTATAGGTAAAATGTAAAACCGCTATTGAAAAAACACCTCATCCGTCGGCTTCGCCGACACCTTCCCCTCAAGGGGAAGGCAAGGGTGCAGCGTAAAATTTTTGCACTAATATAGCACAATTTCCCGTGGTGCGAATTGCCAGGGTCTTGGTCGGAACCGATTTTAACTCGTAGGGGCGACCATCGGTCGCCCGCTGTGCCGGTTTTGCCGTAAGTGACCGGTCGGGACACCGCAATTACCGTATCGGTACAGCCTGAATGCGCCACTAAAAAAACAACCCCTCCGAGTCGGCTGACGCCGACCCACCTCCCCTTACGCAGGGGCGCCAATGGGGTGCGGAGCAAAATCTGCACCGCAGTATCGGGAAGCGGCAGTTTTGCGGTTTTGTCGGCAATTTCGACACCGGGCTGACGCAATAAGCGTATCCGTAGCTGCGTCCGTGCGCCTCCGAAAAAACAACACCACCGGCTGTCAGCTCTCCTCGGTATCGGTGCTGACCTCATCCGCATCGGACTCTTTATCGGTCGGGGCGATGGAGATTACCTTCGCGTCGCCGGTCAGGCGCATGACGCGCACGCCCTGGGTGCTGCGCGAGAGCAGGCTGATGCTGCCGACATCCATGCGGATGATCGTGCCGTCGTCGGAGATGACCAGCAGATCCTCGTCTCCGTGAACGATGACGACGTCGGCGATCGGGCCGGTCTTATCGGTGACATTGTAGTTTTTAAGTCCCATGCCGCCGCGGTTCTGCACGCTGTACTCGCTCACGTCGGTGCGCTTGCCGTAACCGTTTTCGGTTATGCTCAGTATCGCCGAGCCCTCGGCCGCGATGCCCGCTCCGACGACGAAGTCGCCCTCGCGCAGACGGATGCCGCGCACGCCGACTGCGTCGCGTCCCATTGCGCGTGCGTCGGTCTCGTTAAAGCAGATGGCCATGCCGTCGTGCGTTGCAAGCAGGATCTTATCCTCGCCGGAGGTCTGCAAAACGGTGATGAGCTCGTCGCCCTCGTCCAGCGACAGGGCGCGGATGCCGTTCGAGCGGATGTTCTTGAACGCCGACTGCGCGGTTCGCTTGACTGTTCCGTCACGCGTGATGAAAACGAGGTAGCTGTCCTCGCTTATGCCGCGGCCGGCGATCATGGCGCTGACCTTTTCGCCGGGGTCTGCGGGGATGATGTTCACTATATTCTGTCCGCGTGCGGCTCTGCCCGCCTCCGGGATCCGGTAGCCCTTACGGACATAGACCTTGCCGAGATTTGTGAAGAACAGTATGTTGTCGTGCGTCGAGGCGGTGAACACCGTTTCGACATAGTCCTCCTCACGCGTGGCCATGGCCTTGACGCCCTTGCCGCCGCGTCCCTGGGCGCGGTACTCGGCCGTGGGCAGGCGCTTTATGTAGCCGTTGTGCGTGAGGGTGTAGACGCAGTCCTCCTCGTCGATGAGGTCTTCAATGTCGATCTCGTCCTCGACGTCCTGGATCTCGGTCTTGCGCTCGTCGCCGTATCTGTCGCGGATCTCGATGAGCTCGGTTTTCAGCACGCCCTTGATCTTCTCGGGATCTGCCAGCAGCTCCTTATAATACGCAATGCGCTCCTCGAGCTCGCGGTACTCGTTCTCCAGCTTCTCGCGGTCGAGACCCTGAAGCGATTTCAGGCGCATATCCAAAATTGCCTGCGCCTGCACATCCGACAGGCCGAAGCGCTCCATGAGGTTCTGCTTTGCGTTATCGTAGCTGTTGCGGATGATGTGGATGACCTCGTCGATGTTGTCCTGCGCGATAAGCAGGCCCTCTAAGAGGTGGGCGCGCTCCTCGGCCTTTTTGAGGTCGTACCTCGTCCTGCGCACGATGAGCTCCTCCTGGAAGCTGAGGTACTCGTCGATGATGTGGCGAAGGTTGAGTATCTTCGGCTGGGTCTGGTTGTTGACCAGCGCCAGCATATTTATCGAAAAGCTCGTCTGCATCTGCGTCTGCGTCAGCAGGCGGTTTAAAACGACCTGGGGATTTGCATCACGCTTGAGCTCGATGACTATGCGCATGCCGTTGCGGTCGGTCTCATCGCGCAGGTCGGATATGCCCTCGATGCGCTTATCGCGCACATTTTCCGCGATCGTCGCTATAAGCTGGCGCTTGTTGACCTGATACGGAAGCTCGGTTACTATGATCCTCATCCTGTCCTTGCCGAACTCCTCAAGCTCCGTGCGTGCGCGCATGATGACCTTGCCGCGGCCGGTCATGTAGGCCTGACGTATGCCGCTGCGGCCCATGATGATGCCCTTTGTCGGAAAGTCGGGGCCCGTGACGTGCTGCAAAAGCTCGCTCATCGTCGCCTCGGGATTATCCAGCACGCAGATGCAGGCGTTTATGACCTCGGTGAGGTTGTGCGGCGGGATATTCGTCGCCATGCCGACGGCGATGCCCGACGAGCCGTTTACCAGCAGGTTCGGGAATCTTGACGGCAGCACTCGCGGCTCCTTGCGCGTCTCGTCGAAGTTCGGGTCCCAGTCTACCGTGTCCTTTTCTATATCGCGCAGCATCTCGTCGGACATGCGCGCCATGCGCGCCTCGGTGTAACGGTATGCCGCCGGGGGGTCGCCGTCGACCGAGCCGAAGTTGCCGTGACCCTCGATGAGCGGATAGCGCATCGAAAAGTCCTGCGCCAGGCGCACCAGCGCATCATAGACCGACGCGTCGCCGTGCGGATGGTATCTGCCCAGCACGTCGCCGACCGCCGTCGCGCACTTGCGGAAGGCCTTGTCATGCGTGAGGTTATCCTCGTACATCGCGTACAGAATCCTGCGGTGCACGGGCTTTAAGCCGTCGCGCACATCCGGCAGCGCACGCCCGATGATAACGCTCATCGCGTACTCTATATAGCTTGTCTTCATCTCGCCGACCAGCTCCGACCGGACTATGTGCTGCTCGGGAAATGCGATGTCCTCAGGTTTGTAATCCTTATTCTTACCAGCCATTTTTTCAGCGGCGAATTAACGCCCCTCCTATACATTTATTGCGTCAGCCCGGTATCGAGACTGCGGCGGAAACCATTGCGTTTCGCACCTTTTAAGAGGCGAACCGGGGATTTTTATATACATTTATTGCGGCGTCCCCTCGGGACGAGTTGATAGCTATAGGTGTGCGGCGCAAATTTTGCACTAAATCAGCACAATAATTGCGCACAGCGACCCCTGTAGGGAATGGGCTTGCCCATTCCGCTTGCCGAACCTTGGTCGGCACTGAAATCTATATCGTAGGGGCGAGCATTGCTCGCCCTTTATTAACGGTTTTCTCCACAGTTACCGGTCTGGCCGACGCAAAAGATGTATCAGCGCTGTCTTTTATGCGTTTGTGTTAAATCGTAGTTCCGACCATGCGGGCGACCGATGGTCGCCCCTACGAGCTGCAATCGGTTCCGACAAAGACCGTGGCAGTTCGCACCTCGGGAAATTGTTCTGATTTGGTGCAAAAATTATGTCTGTACCATTGCCTTCCCCTCAAGGGGAAGGTGTCGGCGGAGCCGACGGATGAGGTGTAATCAAATCCGTGCGGCAGCGCCGCACACCTCAATTATTCATTTGAAAAACTAAACGATCCACCTGCTCAGCACGGGGATGTGGGATATCAGCCAGTAGACCGCGCAGCAGACGGCGACGATAACCGTCGTCAGCAGCGGGATCGCAAGCAGCGGTGTTATCAGACCGAACGCGCCGAGGCTCTGAAGCACGTCGAGCACGAAAATGTGCGCAAGATATATGCAGAACGACGCACGCGAGATAAACTCGACAAGGCCGCGCCCTGAGCGTATTTTTTCGCCTGCGCACAGGCCGAGAATGTACAGTCCGGCCGCAAACAGGCACACTGCTACGCTCATTCCGTTAAGGCAGCCTTCAAACAGAGCGCCGTTGGATCTCGATACGAACACCGTCGGCAGCAGCACCGCCGCAAGCCCCGCGGCTGCGATCGCCGCGCCCGTCTTCGCCGGGAGTCTTTTTTGACAGAGCCGGCAGCCGAGCACGCCGTAGCCTATGGCGGCGTAGCTCATGTTCATCGCCCACTGCGTCGGAAAGCCCTGGATGAGTGAAAGTGGCCGGTACGGTCTGAGTGTCGGGTACAGTATGCCGAGGGCAAACCACGCGAGCAGGAAATAGTTCATTTCCTTCTCCGATGCGTTTTTTACGAAGCTGCGCGTCACGGGCAGGAAAAAATACACCAGCAGCATGATGTGGAGATAGTAAAAATGAAAGTGCTGGTCAAACACCAGTATCTCCTTAAGCGAACGCACGATGCCCGCGCCGTTGAGCTGCCCGGAAAAATACAGTCCCCACAGCTTATACGCGAACGACCAGACCAGCATTGCGATCACAAGGCGCAGAATGTTGTGCAGATACAGTCTTTTGAGCGGCAGCTCCTTTTCAGGACGCAGCATCAGCGCACCCGAGCACATGAGAAACAGCGGTACGCCCGCCGCGCACAGACTGCGCCATGCCGCCGATGCGTCGAACTGCCATGCTCCGGCCGTGCAGTATACCGTGAGGTACTGCGCCGAAACGTGGATCATCACTACGGAGAATATTGCAATCAGCTTTATGAGATCGATCCCGATCGACCTGTTTTTTGTCGTGATCTCATTCATTCTTTCAGTGGCGCATTTTCAGAGGCGCATTAAAACCGTACCAATACGCATATTGCGCTTGCCCGGTATCGAAATTGCCGACAAAACCGCAAAACTGCCGCTTCCCG
>URAL01000062.1 GCA_900545805.1 uncultured Eubacteriales bacterium
CTATAATCCAACTTGAGGCGGGCCTTGCCCCCTCAAGCTCCCCTGCTGCGCGGTTGTATTTACTCAGCAGCATAGGTTTTTGACAGTCTCAAAAACTCCCGTCCGCCGGACGGGAGTTTTACTGTGTTATCAATAATCAAACGGCTTTTTCTGCTGTCTGCACCAGGTTTTCAGAACAAAGCGTGTAGGCAGGAGCTTAACGCCCAGCACCTGCAATCTCTCGGGCAGGCCGAGGATGGAAACGGGCTTGTTGCGGTGCATGTCCTTTACGGCCTTTTCTACGACCTCCTTGGGACCGTAGTAGCGGTTAAAATAGCTTACGGTATCGTCGTGTATCGCGTGGCTGAAAAACTCCGTCTGTATCCAGCCGGGGCACACGGCCATGACGCGGATATTGCGCTTACACAGCTCGACGCGCAGCGCCTTTGAGAAGCTGAGCACATACGCCTTCGACGCGCCGTAAACGTTTATATACGGAACCGGCTGGAACGAGGACATCGAGCCCATGTTGTATATCTGTGCCCCGTCCGGCATATAGGGAAGTGTAATATAGGTCATTCCGGTCAGCGCACGGTCGTTGAGGTCGATGATCTCAAGCTGCTTTTCCATGTCCATCCCGGTGTATTCTCCGAAAAGACCGAAGCCCGCTGCATTCACCAAAACCTTGACCTCCGGCTTTTCTATCTCGAGCAGCGCCTTGAATTGACTCAGACTGTTCCTGTCCAAAAGGTCTAAAACCACGGGACGAATCTTTGCCCTGACCTGCGGCTGAAGCTCCAGAAGCCTTTCCTCGCGGCGGGCGATGACCCACAGCTCGTCAAGCTCTGAGTCCTTATCTATTGCATATACAAATTCTCTGCCCATGCCGGAGGAGGCTCCGGTTATAACGGCAATCTTTTTCATATTATATCTCCTTTTAATTAAATGCTCAAATGGCTCAAATGAAATTCTCAAATGCAAAGGCACAGCGGAAGCTGTGCCTTTTGAAATTTTGTGCTTGTTTTACTTCACTTCAAAAGCCTTGATACCGTTTACGAGTATATTGCACAGAGTCTGCGCAAGCGTCTCTGCCGAGACATCGAAATCATCGAGTATCCACATGTTGTATGTGTGCATAACGCCGCCGGCGATAAAGCGCGCGTATATCGTGGCCGCATCCCTGCCGCCCCAGCGCTCGACAAGCTCGGCGTCGGAAAGAATATACTTTGTAAGCCAGGTTTTGAGGTTTATGCCGAGATCATAGACGTTGACGAATTTGAAAAGACGCTTTGCAGGGTCGCGGCTGGCTATCATCATATCGGCCGCCATCAGCATAATTGGATACGGATCCTTTTCCAGCTCGCTTGCAGTGTAGTCGCCGAACAGATAGTCGGCATGATCGAAAAGATCGTTTATAAGCTGTTGGCGCACATCCTCAAGATTTGAAAAATGCGCATAAAAGGTACCGCGGCTGACATTGGCGCGCTTTAAAAGCTCGTTGACCGTGATCTGCTTGAAATCCTTTTCATACATTATGTCCAAAAGAGCATTTTTTATCGCCGCCTTTGACTTTTCAACCATTCTGTTGTTTGCGCTCATAGAAAATTTACACCTCTGAATATTTTAAAAATGTTCAACTTTATATTAATAGTATGATTGTAACCGAAGACTCTAACAATTTCAAGTTAAAAATCAAAAATAGTTTAAAAATATATTTTTAACAACATATCGTATATCTATATACAAAACACGAAAATTTGTACAAAAAGCAATAAAGCTATTGATAAATATTGTTTAAATGTACAAAAGTGAACGAAATCATGAGAAAAGTATAAAAAATGAATTGACAAAATGGCGTGATAAGTTTATGATTAGACAAAACAGAGCAAAAAGTTTAGCGCAAAGTTAGGAGGAAGAACAATGTGCAAGCTGTTAACACCATCTATTGAAAAGCCGTGGCTTAAGTTCTTTTCGGAAGAGGCGAGGGAAGCGTCCATGCCGAAGAACACCATTTACCGCCATCTGCGCGAGTGCAGCGAGGGCGGGCACGACAACACCGCGCTTAACTATTTCGGCAAAAAGATCAGCTACGGCAAGCTTCTTGACGAAGCCGACAGAGCGGCCGGAGCATTCACCGCTGCCGGTATCAAAAAGGGCGATATCGTCGCTGCCGCTACCGTTACTATTCCCGAAATGGTCTATGCACTCTACGGTCTTAACAAGATCGGCGCGGCGCCGCTTATCATTGACCCGAGAACAAGCGCAGCCGGTGCAATGAACTTTATAAAAGAGACCGGTGCAAAGGTGTTTATCGTCATCGACCTGTATTACGAGGCGCTCAAGGATGTCCTCTTTGAGTCGGGTGTTGAGAAGATAGTCGTCATCTCGGCTGACACATCGCTGCCCGCGTCGATCCGTTTTCTCAAGCAGTTCAAGATGCCCGCTCCCAGGATCGAAACGAGCGACAAGGTGCTTACCTGGACGCAGTTTGCAGCGACCGGCGAGGGTGTTGAGACCGAGACCGCCGCATATGGTGACAACGATCTCGCGGCTGTCACGCTCACAGGCGGAACGACCGGCGCCCCTAAGGGCGTTATGCTCTCGAACGACGGCTTTAACGCCATCGCGTTTGACTTCAAGCACTGCGGCGTTTCCTATAATCGCGGCCAGCGTTTCCTGAACATCATCCCGATGTTCTCGTCATATGGCATCGTATCGAGCCTGCATATGCCGCTTTCGCTCGGCCTCGAGGTCGTCATTATCCCGAAGTTCGATCCCGAAAAGGTAGGCCGCTACGTCAAAAAGTACCGTCCCGAGCATACGCTGCTTGTTCCGGCGCACTATGAAAAGCTCATGAACAGCAGGGAAATGGCCAATGGCTTTGACCTCAGCTTCTTCCGCACTGCCGGTTCCGGCGGCGATACGATGAATGCTGGTCTTGAGGCAAAGCTCAACAGCTTCCTTGAAAGCCGCGGCTGCCGCTATCCTCTTTCGCAGGGCTACGGCATGAGCGAGGTCTCCTCGGCGGCATCCTGCTGCTGCAACGGAAACTTCAAGAGCCTGTCGGTAGGCTATCCGCTGCTGACCACCACCATCGGTATCTTCGCACCGGGCACGACCGACGAGCTCGACTACGGCGAGGAGGGCGAGATCTGTATCAGCGGACCGTCCATTATGCTCGGCTATCTAAACAATAAGGCGGAGACCGATAACGTCATCCGCCGCCACCCCGACGGAACGCTCTGGGTGCACAGCGGCGATATCGGCCACATGGATCCCGACGGCTTTGTCTACATAAAGGGCAGGATAAAGCGCATGATAACGCTTTTTAACGGCCACAAGATATTCCCCACGCACATCGAAAGCGTGCTTGGCCATCATCCGATGGTCGCAAGCTGCGCCGTCGTCGGTGTAAACGACACGGCACATGCCCAGGGTCAGCTCACGCTCGCTGTCATCGAGGCGAAGGAGCAGGCGCTCGAAAAGCGGACGGCGATCAAAAACGAACTCTACGAAATGTGCCGTCAGGAGCTTGAAGGCCCGGCAAAGCCCTACGATATCATCTTCGTCGCCTCCATGCCGCACACAGGCATGGGCAAGATAGATTACATCAAGCTCGCCGAGGACTACAATAACGAAAACAAAACTGAAGCCGTCTGATCGGCGTATCGGAGGAGAAATAAATGAAACATACAAGACGCATACTAAGCTTCGTTCTCGTGCTCGTCATGGTGTTCGCGCTCTGCGCACCGGCGCTGGCCGACAGAAGCTACGAGCCTTATAAATACTACATGTGCGTCGGCGACAGCATTGCCGCAGGCTGCGCGCTCACAAAGGACGGCAGCGAGACATATTTTGATCAGGAGACCGACGACTATACCACGGTCTATAATCCCGACTACATCTACTACGGCTATGACTACACCGCGGTTCCCACAGCATACCACAGCCTCGTTGCAAACGCACTTGACGCAAAGCTTTTGCAGTACGCCCGCAGCGGCCTGCGCGCCGTTGAATTCAGGTATTTTCTCGAAGGCGTTTACAACGATTACGACACGACCCGCTCCTGGGGCAACACCTATTTTGATACCGACGGCAACGGTACCTTTACGCTCTCCGATCTTGATGCGATTGACGCAATGGTAAACTACAAGGAGGCTGTCAAAAAAACTGATGTTATCAGCGTTAACGTCGGCTCGAACGATGTGTTCTCGTTCACTCTCGGCGTTGTTCTCAACGAAATGACAGCAGATGACAATAATGATACACTCAAGGGCTTAAAGGACTTTCTCAACAAGGGCGGCAACATCGGCGAGGCATTCGGCAAGCTCATAGACTATTGCCAGAAAATGGGCAAAATGCCGAAGCTTGCGGCACTCATAACCGCAACATTTGCAAAGGCTTACAATCAGTTCGAGGAAAACTATGATGTGGTCATGGAAAAAATCCATGAGCTTAACCCCGATATCACCGTTGTTGCTGTCGGCGTATTCAATCCCTTTAAGCACTTCCGCCTGTCCGACGGCAGCATGCTCGACCTCAGCGGCCTTGCGGCACCGATAGTAAACAGGATAAATCTTCACCTTAAGGCACTGTCCTACAAGTATGATAATTTCTATTACGCTGATGTGGTCGGTACCGAGACCTATGATATGAACTACAACGACCGCTATTTCTGGGAATACTTCGGCCTTAAGGTACACCCGACACTGGCAGGTCACGAGTTCATGGCGCAGCAGATACTGGGTGTTCTGCCCGAGCGCGGAACGCTTCCGTTTACCGACGTGCCCTCCGATGCATGGTACTACGACGATCTCTACTACGCATGGTTCAACGGCCTTATAAAGGGCACGAGCGAAACGACCTTCGAGCCCGACGCTACAACCACCCGCGCACAGGCTGTAACGGTACTGTACCGCATAGCCGGCTCTCCCAATGTCAGCGGCCTTACAGAGCCGTTCGATGATGTCTCAGACAGCCATTGGGCGCGCGACGCGATAGTTTGGGCGTATGAAAACGCGATCATCAAGGGCTATAACTCAACAACCTTCGGCCCCGACGACGGCCTTACCCGCAGTCAGTTTGTTGCGATAATGCACAGGTACGCAGGCTCGCCGCAGGTGAGCGGGGACCTCGCCGTGTTCTCCGACTCCGCGGATATTCCGTCGTACTTCCGCAACTCGGTGCGCTGGGCGG
>URAL01000063.1 GCA_900545805.1 uncultured Eubacteriales bacterium
CTCCCCTGCGTAAGGGGAGCTGTCAGCGAAGCTGACTGAGGGGTCGTTTTTTCAGTGGCGTTTTTATATTGTACCAATACGTCTCTTGCGTCAGCCCGACCGGAAGTTATCGACAAAACCGTGGTAAACGGGCGAGCAATGCTCGCCCCTACGAGTCTAAAACAGTTCCAACCAAGTCCGCGGCAAACGGAACGGGCGACCGCGATATGCGGTATCGGTACGGTTTTAATGCGCCACCGAAAACGCCCTGCTCCAGTCCTCTTCCATCTGTGCCTTGAACCCTTCCGGCAGGAATTTCATGAGCTCGGCCCATGTGTTGTCGGCGTAGCTGAAGTAGAAAACACCTTTTTCGACAAACTCCGGAAACTCCTTTTTCTCCTTATCGGCAAGCTCGTGGTCGGAAACAAAGCACCACCACGAAAGGCGCGTTTTTATCATGCCGCAGCAGACGGCGTCATCCCACGCGAGACGGTGCTCGACGCTGTGCTCGCCGCCGGTGCGGAAGATGATGCCCTGCTCGGTAAACGAGACGTTTGCCAGGCCGAAGTTCGTTTCGGAGATGAACTTCGCGGCAAACAGCCATATGACAGACAGCACCGCAACGATGATGGCAACGCCGCGCAGACCCTCAAGCGCCGGGATGAATATGCCGAGCAGCGCGACGATGATGCCGAGCGGCAGCAGCACGAGCCCGGCGTAGAAAAAGCCCTTCATGATGTTCGAGGGGAAGCGCAGCGACTGGGTTACCTGATATCTCTTGAGTTTTTCACTTTTCATTATTCTTCGACCTTTCCGTAGAGCGCCCATGTGTTGCCCGAGGTTATTTTAACATTTATGAATTTCCCGATGAGCGACTTGTCGCCCGAAAGATGCACGAGCCTGCCGCCGTTTGTGCGCGAGGAGAGGTTATACTCTGCCTTGCCTGTTTCGCCGTCGACGAGAACGCGCACGGTTTTTCCGATATACTCTGCGTGCTTTTCGGCGGAAACGCGGTTTGCCGCCTCCAGCAGCCTGTCAAATCTGCGCTGCTTGTCCTCACGCGTTGCCGCGTCCGGCATGCTTGCCGCGGGGGTGCCGACGCGCTTTGAATAGATAAACGTGAACATCGCGTCGTAGCGCACCTCGTTGCACAGGCGTATCGTGTCCTCAAACTCCTCGTCCGTCTCGCCGGGAAAGCCGACGATGATATCCGTCGTCAGGACGATATCGGGCATGTATTTTCGCGCAAGGCGCACCTGCTCAAGATATTTCTCGGCGGTGTAGCTGCGGTTCATGGCCCTGAGAATGCGGTTATTGCCCGACTGCACGGGCAGGTGCAGCTGGTGGGCGCATTTAGAGCACTCGGCCATGGTTTTGAACAGCTTTTCCGTCGCGTCCTTGGGGTGGCTTGTCATGAAGCGGATGAGAAAGTCGCCGGGGATGTCGTTTATCATGCGGATAAGGTCTGCAAAATCGACGTCCGAGCCGAGGTCCTTTCCGTAGGAGTTTACGTTCTGGCCGAGCAGCGTAATGTCCCTGCAGCCGCTTTCGACAAGCTGCCTTGCCTCGGCAAGGATATCCTCCGGCCTGCGCGAGCGCTCCCTGCCGCGGACATAGGGCACGACACAGTAGGTGCAGAAATTGTTGCAGCCGTACATGATCGAAAGCCATGCCTTGACGCTGCTGTCGCGCTTTAAGGGCATGCCCTCGGCGACATAGCCGTCGCATTTTTCGGCGGCGAAAACGCGCTTGCGGCCCGTCATTGTTTTCAGAAGCAGCTCCGGGAAGCGCCACAGCTCGTGCGGCCCGAAAACAAGATCCACGACGGGGTAGGACTTTTTTATCTTCTCTGTCATGTGCTCCTGCTGCACCATGCAGCCGCACACCGCGATTATCTGACCGGGGCGCTGCTTTTTGCTGTGGTTTAACTGCCCGACGTTTCCGAGCACACGCATCTCCGCGTGCTCGCGCACCGCGCAGGTGTTCACGACGATGACGTCGGCCTCAAACTCATCCTGCGTGAAGGCGTAGCCCATCTCGGCAAGGTAGCCGCGCAGCTTTTCGCTGTCGGCCTCGTTCTGCTGGCAGCCGTATGTGTCGACCATGGCGAGCGGATGCGCCTTGCCGGAAACGAACCTTTCATAAATCTCGCGGCAGATATCCTCCTGCCGGCGGATGGAAGCTATGCTTATCTCTTTTCTCTCGTATGCCATTTACCGGTTTCCTTATAAAAATAAAAGTACAGTATATATTAACATAAAATCAGTGGAATTTTCAACACAAATCATGTATAATACGCTTAATTAACAATAACGAGGTTTATACATGACACGCATTAACATCCTCCCGCCGCTTGTGGCTGATATGATCGCCGCCGGCGAGGTCGTCGAGCGGCCCGCGTCGGTCATAAAGGAGCTCATGGAAAACTCCTTTGACGCGGGAGCCAAAAAGCTGACGGTCGAGTTTAAAAGCGGCGGCGCGACATATATAAAAATATCCGACGACGGCTGCGGCATGAGCCCCGAGGACGCGGGGCTGGCCTTCACGCGGCACGCGACGAGCAAGCTGCACGACGAAAAGGGGCTCGAGGCCATCGGAACGATGGGCTTTCGCGGCGAGGCGCTGGCCGCCATCGCCGCTGTGAGTCATATTGAGCTTATAACTCGTGAAAAGGGCGCGGCAGAGGGCGTGCGCGTCACGGTTCGGGCGGGAGATATAATCGACATGTCGCCCTGCGGCTGCCCGGAGGGCACGACGATAACGGTGCGCGATATCTTCCATAACACTCCGGCTCGGCTCAAGTTTTTAAAATCCGACCGCTCGGAGGCCTCAGCCTGCATAGCCTCCGCCATGCACTGCGCCCTTGGCAGGCCCGAGGTGTCGGTGCGTTTAAAGCGCGACGGCGAGGAGGTGTTCTTCACCCCCGGCGACGGGCGAGGGGAGTCGGCCGTGTACGCGCTTTTAGGGCGCGATACCGCGCACGGCATGCTTCCCGTTTCGGGCAAGGCCGAGGCCATGTCCGTCACGGGCTTTACGTCCTCTCCGGCCTTCGGGCGCGGCAACCGTGCAAGCCAGCATTTTTTCTGCAACGGCAGATATATAAAATCCGTGCTGCTCCAGGCGGCGGTCGAGCAGGCGTATAAAAATACGCTCCTGACGGGGAAATTCCCGTCGTGCGTTTTGTATCTTGAGCTGTCGCACGGCGCGGTGGATGTAAACGTTCACCCTGCTAAGACCGAGGTAAAGTTCTCCGACGAGAAAAAGGTCTTTGACCTTGTGTATCAGACGGTGCGCGCCTGTCTTGAGACAGAGAGCGGCCCCGTTGAGATAAGCCTGTCCGAGGGTACAAGGAAAGCTGTTTCCGAGCCGAAAAGCGGCTTTTTCCGCAGCATGTCATCGGACGAATACCGCGCCGGGGCAGCTGCATCCGGGCGCCGCTCCGCTCCCGTTTTCCGCGCGCCGGCATCGTATGAAAGGCCCGCTGCGGCAGTGAATTCTGCACCTGAAGCGAACACTTCGCCGAAAACTGACGCTTTTCCCGCGTATTCGCCGCCCCCGGCGAGAGAAAATGTTGAAAAAGCAGTTGAAAATGTTGAAAAAATCAGCACTCCGGCCTGCCGCGTGATCGGTGAAGCGCTGGACACCTACATAATCGCGGAGATCGGAGATGAGCTCATGCTCATCGACAAGCACGCGGCGCACGAGCGCATGATATTCGACCGTCTTAAAAAGCAGGAGCGGCAGATCATGAGCCAGACGCTTCTCGCTCCGGTCATAATCCGCCCGACGGCCGAGGACGCGGAGCTAATGGACAAAAACTCCGCCCTTCTCGACGAGATGGGCTTCGAGGTCGAGCCCTTCGGCCAAAGCTCCTACGCCGTGCGCGCCGTGCCCGATGATGTGGACGCTTCCGAGGCCGCGTCCGCTCTTGAGGAGATATGCGAAAAGCTCCGCGGCGGAGACAATGTATCGGCGGAGTCTGTGCGCGACGAGATACTGCACACCGTCGCCTGCAAGGCGGCGATAAAGGCCGGCAGAAGGCACGATACGACCGAGCTTGAGCGTATCGCCTGCGCGGTCGCGGCCGGAGAGGTCAAATATTGCCCCCACGGCCGGCCCGTCTCGGCACGCCTTACAAAAAAGCAGCTCGATAAATTCTTCAGCAGGATAGTGTGATATGGCCGAAAAAATTCTTGTTGTAACGGGCCCGACGGCTACGGGCAAAACGGCTCTTTCCGTGGAGCTTGCAAAGAAGCTCGGCGGCGAGATCGTCTCGGCCGACTCCATGCAGATCTACCGAGGCATGGATATCGGAACGGCAAAGGTGACAAAAGCCGAGATGCAGAATATACCTCATCACATGATAGATATAGCAGACCCCTCGGAGGACTACTCCGTCTCGCGCTACGTCGAGGAGGCCGACGCCGCCGTGCGCGGCATCCTCTCACGCGGCAGGCTGCCCATCGTCGCGGGCGGCACGAATCTGTATATCGATTCGCTCATAGCCGGGCTCGACTTTGCCGAAAAAGCGGAGGACGCCGCTCTGCGCGAGAGCCTGAATAAGCAGTATGACGATATCGGCGGCGAGGCGATGCTCGAGCATCTTCGCGGCTTTGACCCCGAACGGGCGGCAAAGCTGCACCCTGCCGACAAGCGCCGCATTGTGCGTGCCGTGGAGATCTACATCCTCACTGGCGAGACGATAACGCGGCACGACGAGGAGACGAAAAAGCGCCCGAAGCGCTATGACGCGGTGAAGATAGCCCTTACCTTTGCCGACCGCGCCGTGCTGTACGACAGGATAAATGCGCGAGTGGACAAAATGGTCTCCGACGGGCTTTTCGACGAGGTCAAGGGGCTTTTGGACAGCGGCCTTTCGTCGGCCTGCACCTCCATGCAGGCCATAGGCTATAAGGAGCCTGCGGCGTATTTCAGGGGCGAAATGTCAAAGGACGCGGCGATCGAGCTTATAAAGCTGTCATCGCGGCGCTATGCAAAGCGCCAGCTCACATGGCTGCGGCGCGACACGACGGTTTTGTGGCACGAGTGGCAGTCTTTTTAGAGGCGCACGGACATTGTACGGATACGTTTATTGCGTCAGCCCGGTATCGAAATTGCCGACAAAACCGCAAAACTGCCGCTTC
>URAL01000064.1 GCA_900545805.1 uncultured Eubacteriales bacterium
CAGCCTCATAATAAGCGTTGACTGCGGCATAACCGCAGCCGAGGAGGCCAAGCACGCCAAGGAGGTGGGCGTCGACCTCATCATAACCGATCATCACGAGTGCCGCGAGCAGACTATACCCGAAGCGATAGCCGTTATTGACCCCAAGCAGGACGACTGCATGTATCCGAATAAGGATCTTGCGGGAGTCGGCGTTGCTCTGAAGCTCGTGTGTGCCGTTGAGGGCAAAAGTGAGGAGATAGTCGAGCGCTATGCCGATCTTGCGGCTATAGGTACGGTTGCCGACGTCGTTCCGCTCACGGGCGAGAACAGGTACATCGTCCGCCGCGGACTTGAAAGACTTAGAAATCCGACACGACCCGGCCTTGCGGCGCTCCTGCGCGAGTCGGGCGCGTCGAAAAAAAAGATATCCTCCTCGACGATCGGTTTTTTGCTTGCACCGCGCCTTAACGCGGCAGGCCGCCTCGGCGAGGTGTCCGTTGCCGGAAAGCTTCTTATGACGCACAATCTGAAGGAGGCAAACGACCTTGCCGGTGAGCTGTGCGAATTAAACCGCCGCCGCCAGCATCTCGAAACGGAGATATGGGACGACGCCTCCGGCATGATCGACGGGAGGGCTTCATCCGCGCCGATTGTTCTGGCAAGCGAAAAGTGGCATCAGGGCGTTATCGGCATTGCGGCCTCAAAGCTTGCCGAGCAGTATTCAAGGCCGACCATCATGATCTGCCTTGACGGCGACAAGGGCAAGGGCTCGTGCCGAAGCTACGGCGGCTTTAACCTGTTTGACGCGCTGTCTGCCTGCGCGGAATATCTCGAGGGCTTCGGCGGACATGCGCTCGCGGCCGGACTTAATATAAGGCGCGATAAGCTCAGACAGTTCTGCCGGGCGTTCAGCGAATATTATGAGCACAATAAGCCCGCAGAGCGCCCGACGCTGTGCTGCGATATTCAGATAACCGACCCCAGGATTTTGGATATGCAGGGAGTCGGCTCACTCTCGCGGCTTGAGCCCTACGGCAGCGGCAATCCCAAGCCCACGTTGTGCATCCTCGGCGCACGCCTTGAGAAAATAACGCCGATCGGCGGCGGAAAGCATGTGCGCCTGGGCATAAGCTACAAGGGCGCGGAGTTTGAGTGTGTGTTCTTTTCACACTGCGAGTCCGAGCTCGGACTGAGAGCCGGAGACAGGATCGACATCGCCTTCACTCCGCAGATAAACGAGTTCAGACTGCGCCGCAGTGTGCAGCTTCAGATAACGGAGGTGAGAAAGCACGATCCCAGGCCGCTTTGCGGCATGATCCTCGACGATGAGCTGCCCGTGAGGGAGGCCTCGGCCTATTGCCCGGACCGCGGAGCGTTTGTGAAGGTCTGGCGCAGACTGCAAGCCGTTGGAGGCTCGGTCGCGGGCGATATTGACGGCATAATAAGCCAGTGCCCTAACGGGATAGAGCCTGAGAGATTCTGCATATGCCTGCGCGTTCTGTGCGAGATGGGGCTGCTGCGCACCGTAAGCCCCGGCTCGGTGTTCGGAGCGAGGATAGTCTCCGGCAGCGCAAAGGTCAATCTTGAAAGCTCGGAGCTCATAAAACGCCTGAAAGCGAGACTGTCATAATGTCAGACATTGAAAACAGAAAACTTGATCCCGACGAGATGTTTGCCGCACTGAGCAAAAAAATCAGCGACAGCGGCATGGATATGGACATGGGCAGGATAGAGGCTGCCTACCATATGGCAAAGCTTGCCCACACCGGTCAGCTGCGCAAGGACGGCTCGCCCTATGTCACGCACTGTGTCGCCGCGGCGGATATCGCCGCCGATATGGGGCTTGACGAGGACTCGATAGTTGCGGCGCTGCTGCACGACGTTATAGAGGACACCGATCTTACCCACAGCGATATTGCAAAGCAGTTCGGCGAGCCTGTCGCAAATATCGTCGAGGGAGTTACAAAGCTCACGCGGGTGCAGTACACCAGCAAGGAAGACGAGCAGATGGAAAACCTGCGCAAGATGCTTATGGCGATGGCCAAGGACATCCGCGTAATTCTCATAAAGATCGCCGACCGCCTGCATAATATGCGTACCATGGCCTATCAGACCGAGGAAAAGCAGCGCCAGAAATCGCTGGAGACGATGGAGATATATGCCCCCATCGCGCACCGTCTCGGTATGCAGAGAGCCAAATGGGAGCTTGAGGACCTCGCACTGATGTACCTTGACCCGGCGGGCTACAAGGAGATAACCGATACGCTCAACGACCGCATGGATACGCTCAAAAGCTTCATGTCCGCGGTCGAAACGAAAATAAAAAAGCGCCTCGAGGAGGAGGGGCTTCAGGTCACGGTATACAGCCGAATAAAGCATATCTACAGTATCTACCGCAAAATGTATGCGCAGAAGCTCGATATAAACGGCATATTCGACCTGTGTGCTTTTCGTGTCATCGTTGACACGATACCCGACTGCTATAATGTGCTGGGCATCATCCATGATATGTTCAAGCCCGTGCCCGGCAGATTCAAGGACTATATATCCACCCCGAAGCCGAACATGTATCAGAGCGTGCATACCACGGTCATCGGCTCCGAGGGCATACCCTTCGAGGTGCAGATACGCACATGGGAAATGCACCGCACCGCCGAATACGGCATTGCCGCGCACTGGAAGTATAAGATAGGCTCCGCGGCGGAAACGATCGTCAAGGACGGCGACGAGGAGAAATTCGCCTGGGTAAGGCGGCTGCTGGAAAGCCAGCAGGAATCCGACGCGACGGACTTTTTCCACAATCTAAAGATCGACATGTTTGCCGACGAGGTCTTCGTCTTTTCTCCAAAGGGCGACGTCATAAATCTCCCGGCGGGGGCAACGCCCATCGACTTTGCATACAGCATACACTCCGCCGTCGGCAACAGTATGATCGGAGCGTCCGTAAACGGCAGGATAGTTAACTTCGACTACGTTCTGCAAAACGGAGATATCGTCGAGGTCAGAACGTCAAAAAGCGCCACCGGACCGAGCCGTGACTGGCTCAATATCGCAAAAAGCGGCTCTGCGCGCACGAAGATAAAGCAGTGGTTCAAGAAGGAGCGCCGCGAGGAGAATATCGAGCGCGGCCGTGCCATGTTCGAATCCGAGCTTAAAAACAGGGGCCTGCGCATGGAGGATATCTGCGACGAGGAGGTCCTGCCGCAGCTTCTGAAAAAGGTCTCATACGCGAGCCTTGACGAGATGTACGCCGCCATCGGCTACGGCGGCATGGCAGCGACGAGGGCGGTCAACCGCATGAAGGATGAGCTTGCGCGTCTGCACCATGCCTCCGGCAAGAAAACCGTCCTTGAAAAGGTCACCGAGGCTGCCGAACGCCGTGAGCAGCAGGCGAGCAGGAAGGTAAAGCCCGTCCACGGCGTGCTGGTCGAGGGACTGGATAACTGCCTTATAAAATTCTCACGCTGCTGCACACCGATACCCGGCGACGATATCGTCGGATATATAACCCGCGGACAGGGCGTATCCATCCATCGCACCGACTGCGCAAACTATGCCCGCCGTGAGTTCAAGCCCGAGGATATCGGCCGATGGATAAACGTCAGCTGGGCCGACGAGATAAAGGAGAGCTACGCGACGGCGATAACCGTAGTCTCGCGTGAGCGCAACGGACTTATCATGGATATCGCAGCGATATTCAACACCCTCAACACCAAGGTGCGCACGATAAACGCACGTGATACGGGCGATAAGTCAATAGTTAATATAACGCTTGAGACATCGGGCATCGACGAGCTGCGCACGGTCGTAAACCGCATAGGCGCACTGCCCGGTGTCGTTGAGGTAAACAGAAACGGAGGTAAAAAATGAGAGCTGTTTTAACGAGGGTCGACAATGCCTCGGTAGCAATAGACGGCAAGATAAAAAGCCGCATCGGAAAGGGCTTTCTCGTCCTGCTCGGCGTGCATGAGGACGACGGGGAAAAGGAGGCTGTAAAGATTGCCGATAAGATCTGCGGACTGAGGATATTCGAGGACGAGGCAGGGAAGATGAACGTAAATCCCGCCGATGCGGGAGCGCAGCTGCTCATTATAAGCCAGTTTACGCTTTTTGCCGACTGCAAGTCGCGCCGCCCCGGCTTCTCAAAGGCCGCACGTCCCGAAAAGGCAATACCGCTTTACGAAAAGGTCATAGCCGAGTGCCGCACCCGAGGCTTTGAGGTCGGAACCGGCGAGTTCGGAGCGGAAATGAAGGTCGAATCCGTAAACGACGGACCTGTAACCATAATTCTTGACACGAAGGAGCTTTGAAAATGAACATAAAAACTTTGCCGGTTGGTCAGCTTGAAACAAACTGCTATATTGTCATAAATGAAGAAACTCTCGAGTGCGTCGTGATCGATCCGGGCGATGAGAGCAACACCATAATGGACTACATCGAGTCGAATAAATTAAAATGCAGGGCAATAATGCTCACCCACGGCCATTTCGATCACGTGGGCGCGGTCAACGCCGTCGCCGGGCAGACCGGCTGCACGGTGTATATAAATCCCCGCGACGAGGGCTATAAGATCGGCATGAGCGGCATGATGTTCAAGCTCCCCGAGGGAGGAAGGTATTACGACGACGGCGACGAGATATGTGAGGCGGGGCTGAGCTTCAAGGTCATCGCAACTCCGGGACACACCCCCGGCGGCGTCAGCCTTATCTGCGAAGATGCACTGTTTACCGGCGATACGCTGTTTCGCGGCAGCTGCGGCAGAACCGATCTTCCCGGCGGCGACACCGAGACGGAGCTGCGCTCAATAAAAAAGCTCTGCGAGCTTCCCGGCGATTATGAGGTCTACCCCGGACATATGGACAGCTCGACGCTTGAGCGCGAGCGCCGCTTTAACCACTATT
>URAL01000065.1 GCA_900545805.1 uncultured Eubacteriales bacterium
CATCCAGACTATACTGTCGGTACCGGAATCACACCGGTTCATGCCTTTCGGCTCGCGGACTTTACCGCCGGTCGGGAAACTCTCCCTGCCCTGAAGATATCCTATTTCGTTGTGCCCTCATTATAGCGCTGTGAATTTAAATGTCAATACCCTTTTGACATTTTTATTATCATGCCGTACAATGGAAGGCGGTGATGTTATGGAACGCGGAAAAAGCTGCTGCTTTTCCGGCCACAGGCCGTCGAAGCTGCCATGGAAATATGACGAGTCGGACGAACGCTGCGTCGAGTTTAAGGAAAAGCTCTTTGCCGTAATAGGCGCCGTGTACGATTCGGGGATAAAGCACTTTATATGCGGCATGGCGCTCGGCTGCGACATGTACTGCGCCGAGGCCGTGATAAAGCTCAAAGCAATGCACTCGGATATAACGCTCCAGGCCGCCGTGCCGTACAGAGGACAGGCCGACAGCTGGAACGGGTATAACCGCCTGAGATATAAGCGCATAATAGATAACTGCGATGAGGTCACGGTGCTTGCCGAGAGCTACGGTCCCGCCTGCATGGCGATACGAAACCGCTTCATGGTCGATAATGCAAACGTTCTCGTCGCATGCTACGACGGCATGTCCGGCGGAACATGGAATACCATCCGCTATGCGCAGAAAAAGGACATCGAGGTAATCCAATTGCCGATAGAATAGCATAAAAAATCCCGCCCATTGGACGGGATTTTTTATGCTTAAATCACAGCTGCGGGCCTGCTGCTACGAGCGCCTTGCCGGCCTCGCTGTCTTCGTACTTTGCGAAGTTCTTTATAAAGCGGCCGGCGAGATCCCTTGCCTTGCTTTCCCATTCGGCGGGATCGGCGTAGGTGTCACGCGGGTCGAGAATACCGGTATCGACGCCCTCAAGAACGGTGGGCACTTCAAAGTTGAAGTAGGGGATGGCCTTGGTGGGTGCGCCGAGGATAGCGCCGCCGAGGATGGCGTCGATGATGCCGCGGGTGTCCTTGATGGAGATGCGCTTGCCGCTGCCGTTCCAGCCGGTGTTGACGAGATAGGCCTTCGCGCCGCTCAGCTCCATCTTCCTGACAAGCTCCTCTGCGTACTTGGTCGGGTGCAGCTCAAGGAAGGCCTGACCGAAGCATGCCGAGAAGGTGGGAGTGGGCTCGGTTATGCCGCGCTCGGTGCCCGCGAGCTTTGCCGTGAAGCCGGACAGGAAGTAGTACTTGGTCTGCTCGGGCGTGAGGACGGAAACCGGGGGCAGAACGCCGAAGGCGTCCGCGGACAGGAAAATGACATTCTTCGCCGCGGGAGCCGCGCTCACGGGGCGCACGATGTTCTTTATGTGATAGATGGGGTAGGAAACACGGGTGTTCTCGGTAACGGACTTGTCGGCAAAGTCGATCTTGCCGTCTGCGCCGACGGTCACGTTTTCGAGAAGAGCGTTGCGCTTTATTGCATTATAGATATCGGGCTCGGACTCCTTGTCGAGATTTATGACCTTTGCGTAGCAGCCGCCCTCAAAGTTAAATACTCCGTTATCGTCCCAGCCGTGCTCGTCGTCGCCGATGAGAAGGCGCTTGGGATCGGTGGAAAGCGTGGTCTTGCCGGTGCCGGACAGACCGAAGAAAATGGCGGTGTTCTCGCCGTTTAGGTCGGTGTTTGCAGAGCAGTGCATCGAGGCTATGCCCTTGAGCGGCAGATAGTAGTTCATCATGCTGAACATGCCCTTCTTCATCTCGCCGCCGTACCAGGTGTTTATGATGACCTGTTCACGGCTGGTGATGTTGAAGACAACGGCCGTCTCGGAGTTGAGACCCAGCTCCTTATAGTTTTCAACCTTCGCCTTGGAGGCGTTGTAGACAACGAAGTCGGGCTCGAAGTCCCTGAGCTCCTCCTCGGTCGGGCGGATGAACATGTTCGTTACGAAGTGCGCCTGCCATGCGACCTCCATGATGAAGCGGATGGCCATGCGGGTGTCCTTGTTTGCGCCGCAGAAGGCATCGACGACATACAGCTTCTTGCCGCACAGCTCCTTGACGGCGATCTCCTTAACGGCCTTCCAGGCCTCCTGAGTGGCGGGGTGGTTGTCGTTTTTATATTCGTCGCTGGTCCACCATACGGTGTCCTTGCTGTTTTCGTCTACAACGATGAACTTATCCTTGGGGGAGCGGCCGGTGTAGATGCCGGTCATGACGTTCACGGCGTCAAGCTCGGTGAGCACGCCCTTGTCAAAGCCCTCAAGGCCGGGCTGCATTTCGTCTTCAAAAAGCTTCTCGTAAGAGGGGTTGCGGATGATCTCCGTAGCGCCGGTGATACCGTATCTGCTCAGATCAATACTCATTTCAATAACCTCGCTTATAAAAAATTTACTGCGAAATACACAGGGGATCTCGCGTATTATTATGCTGATATTATATATTTGCCGTTGTTAAAGGTCAACCATTATATTAACACAAAAGCACAAAATGATACCTTGTATAAAATGCCCGGCAGCGCACAGGGCGCCGCCGGGTATTGTCATTTTGTCAGATATTTATACAGATCGTCGGCATCCTCGGCGACGTAAACCGCGCCCTCGGCCTCAAGCTCGCCGGGCTCTGCATAGCCGAAGCGAACGCCGATGCAGTCAACGCCGCATTTTTTTGCGCCGATGACGTCATACTTCCTGTCGCCGACCATGATCGCCTCGCTTGGCGCTATGCCGAACTGCGAAAGCGCATATTCGATGACCTCCCACTTCTGCCCGCGTGTACCGTCCAGCTCCGAGCCGCAGACGAGGTCGAAATCCCTCTGCATATCGTACTTTTCAAGTATCCTCTGCGCAAAATGCCGCGGCTTGCTCGTCGCAACGGCGAGCCTTATGCCCTTTTCGTGCAGCCTGCCCATAAGCTCATGCATACCGGGGAAGGGTCTGCATTCTGCCCAGCCGACGGGCGCATAGCGCTCACGGTAAAGCTCGACCGCTCTGTGCGCCTGCTCGGCGCTCATTCCGTAGCGCAGAGAGAACATCTCGTCCAGCGGAGGACCGGCAAAGCACATCAGGTCACGCCTGTCGGCCTCGATGCCCATTTTTCCGAGCGCGTACTGCACGCTTTTCGTTATGCCCTCGGCAGAGTCGAAGACCGTGCCGTCAAAGTCGAATAGAACATAGTTTTTCATTAATAACACCTCACAGACAGCTTGAGCTGACGGGAGCCGAACCCCTACCGGTTTTGGCAGAGCTGATTTTCACTCATGCCGCGTTAAAACCCTTGAAAATACGGAAGTATTCCCTGCGGGCTTTGCCTTGCCTGAGCAAAAATCATCTGCGCCAAAACTGCAAAGCACCTGTCAGCTCGCAATTTTCAGGTGATTTTCGTTCTTCTTTAGTGCAGATGGGCTGGCGCCCATCAAGATAAAAAGGGCGAAAAGCGCCGAAAAGGGCTGCTGACAGGCGGCAGGGGGTCGACTCCCGTTAGCTCAGTTTAACATCAGCTTAAGCCCGATGTCAATTAATGATGTAAAATAACGCTGTCGTACTTGATAAAACGCTGCGATTTTGTTATTATAATCTATTATAAAAAATATTAAATTGAAGCAGTGTTTGTGAATGAATTACAGTAATTGGAAAATTGAAGAATGCCCGACAGATAAGCTGAAAATGTTCACCGATGCCGGCTATCCCGCGCTGCTTGCCGCGCTTCTCTCGGTGAGAGGGCTTGGCAGCGTGCAGGAGGCGAAGAGCTTTCTCGACGGAGGCGCTGAGCTTTTATGCGATCCGCTTTTGATGAAGGACATGGACAGGGCCGCGGCACGGATAAGACGCGCTCTGAGCATGCGCGAGACGGTAGCCGTTTACGGCGACTACGACGTTGACGGCATAACCTCGACCTGCCTTTTGACCGATTGGCTGCGCAGCCGGGGGCTTGAGTGCTATCCGTATATACCCGACCGCATCGGCGAGGGCTACGGACTCAACAGCGCGGCGATTGACACACTGCACGGCAAGGGCGTCAGCCTCATAATAAGCGTTGACTGCGGCATAACCGCAGCCGAGGAGGCCAAGCAC
>URAL01000066.1 GCA_900545805.1 uncultured Eubacteriales bacterium
AATTTGACGATTTTATTGAATATGTAAGCCTGGATAAATAACGAAAAAGCTCCCCATGGGGAGCTTTTTTCAGTGGCGCATTGAGGCACCTACAGATACGTATATTGCCGGTGTCCCGGTATCGAAACATTGGCATAAACTGTAGCGTTTTGCGTCACATAAGTGCAATAAAAATTTGCTTTGCACTATTGGAAAGCGGCAGCGTTCCGGTTTTGTCTGTACTTTCGACACCGGGCAAGCGCAATATGCGTATCGGTACAATTTTAAAGCGCCTCTAAAAATTCGCCTCTGAAAGGCGGGCGTATATGCCGCCTGCGGCGATGAGCTCTGTGTGCGTGCCCTGCTCGGCGACGCGGCCGTGCTCGATGACTGCGATGCTGTCGGCATTCCGGATGGTGGACAGACGGTGGGCGATGACGATGCTCGTTCTGCCGACGCACAGCCTGTCGAGCGAGGCCTGGATGCGCCGCTCGGTGACGGTGTCCAGTGCGCTGGTCGCCTCGTCAAGTATAAGCACCGGCGGGTTTTTCAGAAACACACGCGCAATGGATATGCGCTGCTTCTGCCCGCCCGAGAGCATCACGCCGCGCTCACCGATGTAGCTGTCGTAGCCGTCGGGCATCTGCATGATCTCGTCGTGCAGCTCGGCAAGGCGCGCGGCCTCGATTATCTCCTCGTCGCTCGCATCCGGTCGGCCGTAGCGGATATTCTCGCGCACGGTGCCTGCGAACATGTAAACGTCCTGCTGGATGATGCCGATATTGCGCCGCAGCGACGCCTGAGTGACGCCTCTTACGTCCCTGCCGTCAACGGTGACGCTGCCGGAGGACACATCGTAAAAGCGCATGATCAGCTGGCTGACCGTGGTCTTGCCGCCGCCGGACGGGCCGATGAGCGCAAGAGTCCTTCCGGCCTCGGCTCGCAGAGTGACATCGTGCAGCACCTCGACGCTGTCGTAGGTAAAGCTCACGTGCTCCAGCGCGATATCGCCTCTGACGCGGCCCAGGTCCTCCGCGTCGGGTGCATCCTTTATCTCCGGCTCGGTGCGCATGATCTCAAGAAAGCGCTCGAAGCCGGCCGCGCCCTGTATGTAGATCTCGGCAAACTGTGCGAGCTTGCGCACGGGGTTTATGAAGGTCGAGACGTACAGCGTGAAGGTGATGAGGTCGATGTAGTTAAAGCTGCCGCGCATTATCATAAGGCCGCCGACTGCGATGACCGCGACGGGCATGATGCCGGTCGTGAACTCCATGCCGCTCATGAACGCGCCCATGGTTTTGTAATACTCCTTTTTCGCGCCGCGGTACAGGTCGTTGGCCGCGTCGAATTTCTCCTTTTCGAGCTCCTCGTTTGCAAATGCCTTGGCCGTGCGCACGCCGGAAACACCGTTTTCGAGCGCCGAGTAGATGACGCCCAGCTTGCGCTTGACCTCCATGTTGGCCTCCTTCATTTTCACGCGGCACTTGAGCGTGAACCACAGGCACAGCGGCAGAAGTATCGCAAGCACGAGCGTGAGCTGCCAGTTGATCGTCGCCATGATGACCATAGCGCCGGCGATCGTCAGTGCGCAGATGATGATATTCTCCGGCCCGTGGTGGGCAAGCTCGGTGATCTCGAACAGATCGCCCGTGAGCCTGCTCACGAGCGTGCCCGTGCGGTTGCGGTCGTAAAAGCCGAAGGACAGCTTCTGCATGTGGGTGAAAAGGTCCTCTCGCATACGAGACTCGATGTTTACGCCCATGCGGTGGCCGAGCACCGTTATGACGTAGTACAGCGCCGCCTTGAGCACGTACGCCAGCGCAAGTATCGCCATGACGATGAAAAATGTTCTGTACATGCTCTGCGGCAGGTAGGTCTGCATGCTGCTCTTCGACACATACGGGAAGGCAAGGTCGATAGCCGCGACCAGCACCGCGCATATCGTGTCGATTATAAACAGCTTCTTCTCTCCCATGATATACGCGAGAAATATTTTAAACGGACTTTTAGTGGCGTTCATACGCTTCTCCTATACTTTCTTTGCGGTGGCTCGACCGGTGATATCGGTGGAAACCGGAGTGTTTCGCGCAGCAAAATTGTGCTGATTTGGTGCAAAATTTCGTCTGCACCCCTTGCCTTCCCCTTGAGGGGAAGGTGCCGGCGCAGCCGGCGGATGAGGTGTTTTCAGAGGCGCTTTAAGACCGTACCCATACGTTTTTTGCGCTTGCCCGGTATCGAAGGTACGGAGGAAACCGGTTCTGTATCGTACTACGGCGCTGCGCCGCACCCTGTAGGGAAGGGGATTGCCCATTCTGCTTGCCGAACCTTGGTCGGCACTGAAATCTATATCGTAGGGGCGAGCATTGCTCGCCCTTTTTTAACGGTTTCCTCCGCAGTTTCCGGTCTGGCCGACGCAAAAGATGTATCAGCGCTGTCTTTTATGCGTTTGTGTTAAATCGTAGTTCCGACCATGCGGGCGACCGATGGTCGCCCCTACGAGCTGCAATCGGTTCCGACTAAGACCGTGGCAGTTCGCTCCACGGATAATGGTGCTGATTTAGTGCAAAATCTTTGCCTGCACCCTTGCCTTCCCCTTGAGGGGAAGGTGCCGGCGCAGCCGGCGGATGAGGTGAAATTCAAATCCGTGCGCAAAGCGCACACCTCTATTATTCATTATTCATTCGCAGGCGCAGCCTGCGCGTTTAGACTGCGCGACGGCAAGCTCGTCGCAGCGGTTGTTATATTCGTTCTCGGCATGGCCCTTGACCCAGTGGCAGCGCACCTCGTGCCTTTCGCACAGCTCCAGCAGCTCCGCCCAGAGGTCGGGATTCAGCGCCGGTTTTTTATCGGCCTTTTTCCAGCCGTTTTTCCGCCACGAGACCGCCCAGCCCTTGCTGAGCGCGTCAATGACGTACTTCGAGTCCGAGTACAGCTCAACTATGCATGGCTCCTTGAGCGCCCGGAGCGCCGATATCACTCCCGTCAGCTCCATGCGGTTGTTCGTCGTCTGCTTCTCGCCGCCCGAAAGCTCCTTTTTTGCACCGTTATAGCACAAAATCGCGCCCCAGCCGCCCGGTCCCGGGTTGCCGGAGCACGCTCCGTCGGTGTATACCGTGACTGTTTTCATCATTTCAGCCCAAACTTTCGCATGAGGATATTGTACTCATCCTTCTCGATGAGTCCGTTTCGCATGAGCTCCTTGAGCTGCGCGGCGCGCTTTTCGTCGGGCGTGCCGCTGATCGTCGGCTCTGCATGCTCGTGATCGTTGTCACAGCGGCTGAGGTCGTCGCGCATTTTCTCGGTCAGGCGCTTGCTGATGCTCTCGCCCTCCGCACGCTTGCCGGCAAACTTCGACATATCAAAGTGCTGAGGCTTAAACTCGCGCTTTGCCGGCTCGGCTTCGCCGGGCGCGGCAGACTCCGCGTCGTCACTGCTCCTGCCGTCGGCCTGCTGCTTTTTTATAGCGACTGCGGCGGCTATGACAGCGCCTATCATCAAAATGATGAAAAATGCGCTGCCGCCGTCAGTTCCGATCACGTCAATGAACAGGAACAGCGCCGAGACGCCGAAAATAACAAGCTTCGCGATGCCGAAATTCGGCTTCTGATCTTTCCTGTTGTTATTATTCATTATTTTAGCCTCGCCTTTCTATTTTTTAGTGGCGCACGGACGCGCCTACGGACACATTTATTGCGGTGTCCCGGTATCGAAAGCGCGGAGAAAACCGCAAGTGCGCCGCTTCCCGCAGACAAG
>URAL01000067.1 GCA_900545805.1 uncultured Eubacteriales bacterium
GGGGCGACCATTGGTCGCCCGTCGTGCAGGTTTTGCCGGAAGCGACCCCTCAGTCGGCTGCGCCGACAGCCTGCGCCTTCGGGCTGCCGCAACAAACGTATACGTACATTCTCAAAGCGCCGCTAAATAATCTTTAATAAACTTCCGCGCCTGATCGACGATGCGGGTGTTTGATTTAAGGCGCAGACTGACACGCGGGGCCGTTCCTGCCTCGACCTTGAGCACGCCCTTATACTCGGGACGTGCGTACAGAGCGGAGATGCGCTCCATATCGAAATCGCGCAGGGCGAAGATGAGCTTGCCGGACTTCTGCGAAATGTCGCTTATTCCGGCGTTTCCTGCCTCGCCGCGCAAAAGCGCGACGTTTATAAGCGCGCTCACGCCCGACGGCAGGTCGCCGAAGCGGTCGATCAGCTCGTCGATGAGGTCGTCTGCCTCATCCTCGGTGCGCAAAAGCGCTATGCGGCGGTAGATATCCATGCGCTGCCCCTCGGAGGGGATGTACGACTCCGGGATGTTCGCGGCGACGGCGAGATCTGCCGAGCACTCGGCGCGGTGCTCGACCTTGACGCCGCGCTCCTCGAGCACGGCCTCGCTGAGAAGCTTCATGTACATATCATAGCCCACGTCGGTCATATGCCCGGACTGCTCCGCGCCGAGCAGACTGCCCGCTCCGCGTATCTCAAGGTCGCGCATGGCGATCTTGAAGCCCGAGCCGAACTCGGCAAACTCGCGGATGGCCTCAAGGCGCTTTTCCGCTACCTCGGTGAGAACCTTGTTTTGACGGAACGTGAGATACGCCGAGGCGCGGCGCGTGCTGCGTCCGACGCGGCCGCGGATCTGGTGCAGCTGGGCAAGACCCATTTTGTCCGCATCCTCGATGATGAGGGTGTTGACATTCGGGATATCGATGCCGGTTTCGATGATCGTCGTGCACACGAGCACCTGAATTTTACCCTCTGTTACGTCCTCCATGACGGAGGCGAGCATATCCTTGTCCATCTGCCCGTGCGCTACGCCGACAGAGACCTCGTTATCGAGCAGCTCGCGTATTTTTATCGCGGTGCGCTCGATATTTTCGATGCGGTTGTGCAGGTAATACACCTGTCCACCGCGCTGTATCTCGCGGCGGATAGCGTCGCAGATAATTCCCCAGTCGTGCTCCATGACGAAGGTCTGCACGGGCAGGCGGTCCTGCGGCGGCTCGTCTATAGACGACATGTCGCGGATGCCGGAAAGCGCCATGTTGAGCGTGCGCGGTATCGGCGTTGCCGACAGCGTGAGAACGTCCACGCCGCGGCTCATTTCCTTTATGTGCTCCTTGTGCCCGACGCCGAAGCGCTGCTCCTCATCAACGATGAGAAGCCCGAGAGCTTTGAATTTGACATCCTTCTGCAAAAGCCGGTGAGTGCCGACGACAAGGTCGCACTTGCCGGTTTTCAAGTCCTCAAGCGTTTTCTGTATCTGCGCCGGGGTGCGGAAGCGGCTTAATACCTCAACGGTGACCGGGAAGCCGAAAAAGCGCTGCACGGCGGTCTGATAATGCTGCTGGGCAAGCACCGTCGTCGGGACGAGAATCGCCGCCTGACGGTTATCTAAAATGCACTTCATCGCCGCACGAAGTGCGACCTCGGTCTTTCCGTAGCCCACGTCGCCGCACAGAAGACGATCCATGGGCGTTGCCGACTCCATATCGGCCTTTATCTCGGAGATGCTGCGAAGCTGATCGTCTGTCTCCGTGTAGCCGAAGTTATCCTCAAACTCGCGCTGCCAGGGCGAATCGGGCGCGAAGGCGTGGCCGGGCACGCGTGCGCGCTCGGCATAGAGCTTTATGAGCTCGCCTGCCAGCTTTTTCGTCGCGGCCTTGGCGCGTGTCCTCGCCCTTGTCCACTCCGCGCCGCCCATTTTCGAGAGCCGGACGTGCTGATCCTCGGCGGCGCCGAGATATTTTGTCACCATGTCCAGCGCCGTCGCGGGAACGTACAGCGTATCCGTTCCGGCGTAGCGGATCATGATATAGTCCTTCTCAAAGCCGTCGACCTTCATCTTTTTTATGCCGGCAAAGCGGCCTATGCCGTGCACCTCGTGCACGACGAGATCGCCCGGCGCAAGGTCGGCGTAGGAGCTTATGCGCTGTCTGTTAGACGGCGCTTTTTTTGCTGTCTTATGCTTATGCTCGCGCACGCGCAGAAGCTGCATATCGCTTATGACGGCGAGCTTTATCCCGGGGTACTCCATGCCGGCGGACATGCCGCCGACGGAGATGGTGCAGCAGCCCTCTTCGGGCAGCCTTTCGAGCTTTTCCCTAACATAGGCGACGATGCCGGAGTCCTTCAGAAAGCTCTGCAAAAGCTCCGCTCTGCGCATATCTCCGGCAAGCACCACGACGCGAAAGCCCTGCTTTAAATATGCCGAAACGTCCTCGGCCGCGGTCTTGACGGAGCCGGCATACGACGGCAGCTGCTTTGCCGGGATGCTCACGAGCGTTTTAGGCTCGACCGGGTATCGCCCGACGGTGAAGGCGTCGGCCATATACACCGCGTGCCCGGACAGCACGCTCGTCAGCTCCTCCCAGCTTATGCGAAACGACGGCGCTCCGGTTGCGAGTATACCTCTTTTGACGAGCTCGCCGACGTCCTCGCCGAGCTGCTTTACAAAGCCCCTCGCCCTGTCGGCGCATCTGGGCGGCTGGTCGATGAAAACGACGGCCTCCTCCGGGATAAAGTCTGCGCCCGACGCCTTTTCGTACATAAACGGCATGTACCTGTCGGCGTATTCGAGCTTTACGTTCTGCCGCAGTCTTTCTATATCCGTGCGCAGGGTCTGCTCAAGCTCCCTGAGCTGCTGCGAGCTTTTATGGCGCGAGCATTTATCCGCCGCCGCAGTCAGAGCCTCCGTGAGCGCCTCGGTGCCGCCTGTTGCCAGCGTCGCAAGGCTCTCGGCCGCCGGGAGTATCCGACAGGCTTCGACAGACTCCGTTCTGCGCTGGGTCTTTAC
>URAL01000068.1 GCA_900545805.1 uncultured Eubacteriales bacterium
TTTTGAAGCGTGTCAAAAAAGCCCGTGGCTTTTTTGACACGCTGCGAAAAAACACGAACGAGAAAATCGTTCGTGTTTTTTCATTTCAGAGGCGCTTTTACGCAGCAGCCGCTTGCTTATTCTATAACCAGGGTGTCCATGATAGCGAGCATCTCGGGGTTCGAGCGCAGCTTAACGCGCTCGTCCTCGTTGTCGTCACCCATGAGGACGACCGTTGCCAGAACGTAATCGGCCGTGGAGTCCGCCGCAGGGAAGGCCATGCAATAGCTGCCGCCGTTTGTGAAGCAGATGCCGCTTGCATTTTTGAAGCTGACCCTGCCGAAATTCTTGTAGTTTTCCTCGACTGATTTTTCGAGCGCAGTGAAGTCCTCGCCGTGGTAGTAGGGCGCATACTCGATCTGAATTGCGAAATCGTCGGCGTTTACTATGGCTACGTGCGAGTCGCCGGAGTCTGTGATATAGCCCTCGGAGACGACGCCGAACGCGTGCTTATCCGCGTCATAGGTGACGGTGACGGAAATCTCCTTCGCGTCCTTGTAGCCGCTTGCAAAGCTGTAGACGCCGGACTTGGGATTCTTTATCGAAAACTCGGCGTTCTTCTTTCCGGCCTTTGCCGCGGGCCTGGATGCGGCCTTTGCCGCCGCGGGCTTCTTATCCGCGCCGGCCCTGCCCTTGAGCGCAACCGCCGCGCCTGCTGCCGCCGCTGCGGCGGCGATGGGTGCTATGATCAGCCATTTTTTCATTGTTTCTACCTCCGTTAAATTTTCAGCTATGCTTTGGTATGATTTTACCCCAAACAGGGGTGTGCAGTCAAGCGCATTGACGCGCCGCGCCATATTTGTTACAATGTTTTTTAACGGGACTTTGCACCGCTAAAAAGCATTGCGGGCGGATATCTAAAGGTGTGCGGCAGGTTCGCGATTTTGCATCGCAGCGCTGTGCTGCGGCGCACTATTGTAGGGAATGGGCTTGGTCGGAACCGATGTCAACTCGTAGGGGCGAGCATTGCTCGCCCGTTTACCACGGTTTTGTCGATAGCTTACGGTCGTGCTGGTGCAAAATATGTATCGGCACAATGTAAATGCTGCACTGTCTTTTTTGCATTTATACTTAGCTCTTGTTCCGACCATGAGGGCGAGCAATGCTCGCCCCTACGATATAGTTTTAATTTCCGACTAAGGTTCAACAGGCGGAACGGGCAAGATAAGTTCCCTACACAGTGCGATGCAAAACCGGTTTCGTCAGCAATTTTGATACCGGGTTCACGCAATAAACGTATAGGAGAAGCGCTGATTCGCCACCGAAAAAGCGCTATTGAAAAAATGGAGTTATGGGAAAACGGGCCGCAGTTTGAGCAGTCGAAGCACTTCCGGCCGGGCACGGACTCCGTGCTGCTGGCGGACTTTGTGAATATCGGCACGCGAAGGCGCGGCATCGACCTCGGCTGCGGCTCGGGCATACTGCCGCTGCTGCTGCTTGTGCGAAGCGAGCGACTGCACATGACGGGGCTTGAGATAAACTCCGAGGCCGCACGCGTAGCCCGCGAAAACATGGCCGCAAACGCACTGGAGACGCGCTGCGATATCATTAGCGGCGATATCCGCCGCTGCCGCGAGCTGTTCAAAACCGGGCAGTTTGATCTCGTCGTTTCCAATCCGCCGTACTTTGCCGCCGGAAGCGGCAGGCAGAGCCCAAACGCGGACAAGGCCGCCGCACGCGGCGAAAAGCTGTGCTCGCTGGAGGATATATGCCGCGCGGCATCTTATCTGTGCCGAACGGGCGGCGCGTTCTGCCTTGTGCACAGAGCAGAGCGTCTGGCCGACGTCATATGCCTGCTGCGCGAAACGGGCTTTGAGGCAAAGCGTCTGCGCACGGTGTCGCACTCGGCCGGAAAAGAGCCGTCGCTCGTGCTCGTCGAGGGGCGGCGCGGCGCGAACGCGGGCTTAAAAATAATGCCGCCGCTGTTTATCTGCGGCGGCGACGGGCGCGAGAGCGCGGAAATAAAACGCATCTGTCACAGGGAGGACGGGCATGAGCGGTAAACTGTATCTGGTGGGAACGCCTATCGGCAATCTCGGCGACCTTTCGCCGCGCGCAATGCAGACGCTGCGCGACGCGGACTTTATCGCGGCCGAGGACACACGCGTGACGATGAAGCTTTTAAATCACTTCGACATACGAAAGCCGCTCGTGAGCTATTTCGAGCACAACAAGTATGCCTCCGGCGCGAAGATCCTCGAGCGCATCCTCGCCGGCGAAAGCTGCGCGCTCGTGACCGACGCCGGCATGCCCGCGATATCAGACCCCGGCGAGGAGCTTGTGCGGTTGTGCGCGGAAGGCGGCGTTGAGGTGCTGGTCGTGCCGGGGCCTGCCGCGCTCGTGTCGGCCGTCGCGCTGTCGGCGCTGCCGTCGGGCAGGTTCTGCTTTGAGGGCTTTCTGTCCACCTCGAACAAAAGCCGCCGTGAGCACCTTGAAGGTCTGCGCGGCGAGAAGCGCACCATGATATTTTACGAAGCGCCGCACAAGCTCATGCGCACGCTTGAGGATATGAAAAATGCTTTCGGTGCTGACCGGCGCATCGCGCTGTGCCGCGAGCTGACAAAGATACACGAGCAGACGATACGCACAACTCTCGGAGAGGCGGTCGAGTATTTCACAGCAGCGCCTCCCAAGGGCGAGTTCGTGCTGGTCATCGACGGCGCACCGGAGCAGGAGCTTGAGCTTACGCTCGACGACGCTCTCGCCCTCGTAGAGCGCTATCGCGCAGAGGGTCTGTCGCGCAGAGCCGCCTGCAAAAAAGCCGCCGCAGAGACCGGCCTGTCCTCAAAAGCTCTGTATGACGCTTCTTTAGAGGCGCTTTGACGCAGCTGAGGATACATTTATTGCGCTTGCCCGGTATCGAAGCTGCCGGCAAAACCGGAAAACTGCCGCTTCCCGATACTGCGGTGCAGATTTTGCTCCGCACTTCCATTGGCTCCCCTGCGCAAGGGGAGCTG
>URAL01000069.1 GCA_900545805.1 uncultured Eubacteriales bacterium
GGGAGCTTTTTCGTTATTTATCCAGGCTTACATATTCAATAAAATCGTCAAATTCGCCGCTGCTTCGCGGTCGTACAGCGGGCGACCAATGGTCGCCCCTACGGGCATGGTCGGAACATGATCCCATAGCGTAGGGGCGGGCATTGCCCGCCCGTTTTTTATGGTTTTCTCCATACTTTCCGGTCGGGCTGACGCAAAAAACGCACCGCACTTAGGCCGGTTGAGACAAGAAAACACACGCCTGAAAAGGCAGAGCGTGCACGAATGTCATCGTTGCGGCGGCTTGCCAGACACAAAGTATGCCTGCGCCGTCGCGCCTTGACCTCGCACACGCTCTGCCTTTTCAGGTGCTGCGCAGTTTTGAGCGAGCTGTTTTTTGTTCAGGCAAAATAACAAAATCTCGGCAATACTTTGTGTATTACCGAGATTTTTTATGAAGCATGAGCGGAAAAGAGCCGCTCAAAACCGTATGCTTTCTTATCTCAGCCGGCCTTTGCAGGTAGCGGCAACCTTGCGGTTTTCCCGGCAGTTTCGACACCGGGACACCGGTAATATACGTATCCGTAGGTGCGTAAGTGCGCCTTTAAAAGCGCAGGAGAAGCTCACGGTCGATCTCAATGCCGTTTTTGAAATACACACGCGGAACGCGCTTGCTGACGGCGCAGACAAGCTCATATGGAATGGTTCCCGCGAGCTGCGCGAGGGTCTCGACGGGGTTATGCGGCCCGAAGATCTCGACCTCGTCGCCGACGCCGACTCCGGGAAGCCCGCTTAAGTCTATCATACTCATGTCCATGCATATCCTGCCGCGCTGCGGTGCGGGGCCGGCGGCCGTCATGATGCTGCACCGGTTGGACAGGCAGCGGAAAAAGCCGTCGGCGTAGCCGTAGGGGATAACGCCGATGCGCGTGGGAGAGACGGTGCGGAACATGCGGCCGTAGCTTATGTCCGTGCCCTCGTCGTAAATTTTTATCGTGTTTATCATGGCCTTGAGCGTCATCGCAGGGCGCAGGCCGAGCTCGGAAGCGAACTCGCCGCAGCCATACAGCAGCAGGCCGGGGCGCACCATATCCATGTACGTTTCAGGGTACAGTGCGACGGCGCCGGTGTTCGCGCAGTGGCGGATGGCTATGCGGCGGCCGAGGCGCTGCTCGACGGCGGAGACGGCGGCCTTAAAGAGCTCAAGCTGGCGCTTTGTGAAGTCGACGTCGTCCGCATCCGTCTCGTCGGCGACGGCAAAGTGCGTGAAAATGCCCTCAACCTCGAGATTCGGCATATTGCAGCTGTCGACGATGCCGTTAACGCCGGTGTCAAAATGCCGTCCGGCACAGAGCACGCCGAGGCGTGACATGCCGGTGTCGACCTTTATGTGCACGCGCACCCTTGCGCCGAAGCGAGCGGCGGCCTCGTTGTATTCGTGCGCCTTTGCAAGGCAGGTCACCGCTTGGGTGATGTTGTTTGTGATGAGGTTCGGCACCTGGTCGGCGGGCGTGTGGCCGAGGATGAGAATGGGCATGACGATGCCGTTTGCGCGAAGCTCCATCGCCTCATCGAGGCTCGACACTCCGAGGTAATCCGCGCCGAGCTCCTGAAGCGTGCGTGCGACGTGCACCGCGCCGTGGCCGTAAGCGTCGGCCTTCACGACGCCGAGGAATTTTACATCCTCGCCGATGCGCCTGCGAAGCGCTTCATAATTGTGTCTTATCGCGTCAAGGTCGATCTCGGCCCATGTTCTGCGTAGAGTGGACTTCATGCTTTCACCTTCATCCCTGAATGTTTATCGTGCCGCCGGCGCTCACCTGAGCTATCTCAACGCCGCCGTAGGTGCCGTTAAAGCTCCACGAGACGGACACGGGGACAGCCGTCGCCTGACCGGCGGGAACGGTCACCTCAACGCTGCGGCTCGTGAGCAGCGCGTTGTTTCGCGCCTTCTCGCTCTTGTAGCTTATGGCGGGACTCGTGAACGCGTAGTCCTGACCGGCGACGGTGATAACGCCGCTGTGTGCGCCGACATTGAGCGTATATGTGCTCAGGATAACGTCGAGCTTTATGGTGACGGTCTCGCTGTTTTGCGAGGTCGCCGTCCAGTTTGCATACATTATCATTTTCGTGCCGGTAGTGCTTTCAAAGCTGCCGGACTGATTTATCGTGCGGCTTATGACCTTGCCTGACGGCTGCGGCGCGGCGGTATGGTTCGGATTATCGCTCACGCTCGGCGCTTCGCTCGGGTTTGCCGAGGGCGCAAGGCTCTCCGCCGGCGAGGGCGTCGGGGTCGAAATAACGCTCGGCGTGAGTGCCGGCGTCGGCTGCGCGCTCTGCGCCGGCACGGTGTTGTTTATATCGCGTCCGGTGAGAAGTGCGGAAACCGCTGCTATTGCGATGAGCACCAGCACGAGCGCAATGAATATGTTTATTCTATGCTTGTTCATAGGGCATTACTCCGTTCTGCCGGCCTGCGGCAAGTGATGCCCTTAATTATATAACACTCCCTGCGGCTAAGTCAATTTTTTAGTTGCGCTTTTTCAGTGGCGCATTGAGGCACCTACAGATACGTTTATTGCGGTAGCCCGGTATCGGAACTGCCGGGAAAACCGCAAGGTTGCCGCTACCCGCAAGTGCGGTGCGTTTTTTCAGTGGCGCATTAAGGCACCTACAGATACGTTTATTGCGGTAGCCCGGTATCGGAACTGCCGGGAAAACCGCAAGGTTGCCGCTACCCGCAAGT
>URAL01000070.1 GCA_900545805.1 uncultured Eubacteriales bacterium
GCTCCCCCGCTGCGCGGTTGTATTTACTCGGCAGCATAGGTTTTTTGACAGTCTCAAACAACGGATGCTCTCTCAAGCATCCGTTGTTTTTTTATGCGTCGCATGTGATCATGTACGCTGTGTTTTCTTCACTGTAATATAAAAGCAGGACCCAGTTAAGCTCGTTATTTTTGCTTGTGTAGGCAAACGGCGTGCCGTCCTCAGGCTCTGGCAGATAAATGCCGTCCATGGCGGCCGCTTTTCTCACGGCGTCGTTTCCGTTTATGTCGGGCAGCGTGTCAAGCGACGAAAACAGCCCCGACGCGTCGCCGTCAAAGCTCAGCCTGTACTCGGCCGTGCCCTCGCCGAAGATATTGCCGTCATCATATGTGTAATATAGCTCCTCGACCGTGCATTTGCCGCTCAGGTCAAGGCCGAGCTTTTCTTTGGCGATGCTCATCGCCCGCTGCTCCGGCGTTTGTGAGCAGGCGCACAGTCCGCACAGCATGAGCGCCAAAGCGCATACGATGCAGATATTTTTCTTCATGCCGTACCTCCTTTGTGCTCTGATATTATCATCGGCACGGCGGCATTTCAATCGTGCGCTTCAAAAGTTTTCATATTCTTCATATGATCGATACAGGGCAAGCGCAATCGCCGTATCCGCAGTTGCCTGAAAGCGCCTCCAAAAAAGCATGGGCGCGGCATACATGGCAAACGGCATAGTAACGCTTGCCGGCAGCCGCCTGTATACATCGCTTGCCGACACGCCCGAAATCATTGACGAGGCTCTTAACCGCTTTGAGGAGGTCTTCAGACACGTCCGGAAAACCGACAAGGGACTCGTAAAGGGACTTTTCAAGCTGAGCTGAAAAATTATATATAACGCATAAAATAAAGAAAAACCGCCACAAAAGTGGCGGTTTTATATTGGAGCTGCTGGGCAGATTCGAACTGCCGACCTCATCCTTACCAAGGATGCGCTCTACCTACTGAGCTACAGCAGCAAAGCTGATGCCCCTTTTTCAAGGGGCATCTGTGGCGACCGAGAAGGGACTTGAACCCTCGACCTCCGGCGTGACAGGCCGGCGTTCTAACCGACTGAACCACTCGGCCACGGCTCAGTAAATATAACAGATTTTCGGCCCCTTGTCAACAATTTTTGAAAAATTTTTTGATTATCTTTTCGACTTGGGCTTTTTCTTTGCCGACTTGGACTTTCTGGCCGCTTCCTTTGCGGCCTTGCGGTCGGCGGCCTTCTTTTCCTTGAGCTTCTGCCCGGTCTTTATCTCAACTATCACGAAATACGCGATAACGCCGAGCGCCAGAAACGCAACATATGTATACCACGGCATATTTCATCCCTCCAGTAGCTTAAATATACATTAAAATGCAGCATCGGTCAAGATGATAAAAAGCTGTGGACAAGCTCCCGGACGGTGAGCTATAATGTAAGGTACCATATTTCCAAAGAGGAAGGTAATGATGAAAAAGAATCTGAGATTTATAATCGCCCTGTGGCTCGGCAAGCTCGCAATGTGGCTGCAAAAGCTTTTGGGCATGAATGCAAGCTATTTCCCCGGCAAGCTTGCCATAAAGCTCTGCCCGGACTTCCTCGGCAGGATCGAAAAGCCGAAGACCGTTATGACCGTCACCGGTACGAACGGCAAAACGACCTGCTGCAACATGATACTCGACGTTCTGCATGACGCGGGCTTTGAGGTGCTTGATAACAGGGCAGGCTCAAACACCGACGCGGGCATCGCAACGGCGCTCATTTCAGGCAGCACGATGGGCGGCAGGGCGAAGTTTGAATACGCTGTGCTCGAGATCGACGAGCGCAGCTCGCAGAGGATATATAAATACGTCCACCCCGACTACGCAGTGTGCACGAACCTCTTCCGCGACTCCATACAGCGCAACGCGCACCCGGAGTTTATATTCTCATTTATAGACTCGGCACTGCCGGACGATACGCACATGATCTTAAACGCCGACGATCCGATCAGCAGCCGGCTCAAAAAGGACAATAAGCGCAGCTATTTCTCCATAGTCCGCCTGCCGACCGACAGGGACAAATGCGTCAATATAATAAACGACGTGCGCGCCTGCCCCTATTGCGGCGGCAGGCTCGAGTATGAATACGTGCGCTATCATCACATCGGAAAAATGCGCTGCCCTAACTGCGGCTTTGCCTCGCCCGAGGCGGATTACCTGGCATCCCCCGACTATGAAAAGCGCTGCATCGTCATACACTCGCCAAGGGGCGACGAGGAATATCCGCTCATAAACGACAGCGTTTTCAACACCTACAATCAGGTTGCCGTCGTGACTCTCCTGCGTGAGCTCGGCCTTTCCGCCGGGGATATAGCAAAAAGCTTTTCACACATGGGCATAGTTGCCTCGCGCTACACAAACGTTAAGAAAAACGGCGTCGAGGTCGTGACGAACATGACCAAGGGGCAGAACCCCGTCGCGTGCTCGATCGTTTTCGACTATATTCGCTCCGAGCCGGGGGTGAAGGAGGTCATCGTCATGCTCGATGATAAGACGTACAAGAAAACGACCGAGATCGTCACATGGGTGTACGACGCGGACTTTGAGTTTTTAAACGATCCGGGCATAAAGCGCATCGTCGTCGGCGGCGTGAGGCTGCACGACTATCATCTGCGCCTGCTTCTTGCCGGCGTTCCGGAGGAG
>URAL01000071.1 GCA_900545805.1 uncultured Eubacteriales bacterium
GCCCGCCCGTTTTTACGGTTTGGTCGGTAGCTTCGACACCGGGCTGCCGCAATTACCGTATCGGTACAATTTTAAAGCGCCACTAAAAAAGCCGACGGATGAGGTGAAATTCAAATCCGTGCGCTTGCGCACACCTCAATTATTCAATATTAATTATTCAATATTCACTTGCAGGCGCAGCCTGCGCCGCCGGGCTGACGCAAATTTGCATTGCACTCACAGGAAGCGAAGCCTCATGGTTTCCGCCGCAGTTCCGAACCGGGACACCGCAATAAATGTATAGGAGAAGCGTTAATTCGCTATTAAAAAAATGAATTTTACGGAAGTGTTATGGCTGTTTTTCATTTACGGCTTTGCCGGCTGGTGCGTGGAGGTCATATTCCACGCGGCAAACAAGGGCATATTCATTAACCGCGGCTTTCTGATCGGCCCCATCTGCCCGATCTACGGCTACGGCCTTGTCGCGGTGATCTGGGCGCTGACGCCCATAAAGGACAACGTGTTTCTGGTGTACATAGGCAGCGTCATCATATGCTCTGTGTTCGAGCTGATAGTCGGCTGGGCGTCGGAAAAATTCATGCACACGCGCCTGTGGGACTACAGCGACAACGCGTTCAACATCGGCGGCTATGTGTGCCTTAAGTTTTCGCTGCTGTGGGGCGTGGGCTGCCTGTGCATACTGTACATATTCCATCCTATGGCGATGAAGCTCGTGGACCTCATCCGGTCGATACCGCACACTCACGGCAATGTGCTGCTGGGCGTGCTGTCGGCCATGCTGCTGGCCGATCTCGGCATCACCGGCGTAAACGCGCTCAAGCTCGACGCGCACATGCGTGCCATCGACGAGGTCGCAAAGGCACTGGAAAGGGTGTCCTACGGCATCGGCGACGGTCTGACCGACGGAACGATCAGGGTGCAGGAGCGCCGCGAGGATGCCCAGGAGGATGCGGCCAGACTGCGCGAGAGGCTCAAGGAGCTGCTTGAAGAGCGCAACCTTGTCCATCGCCACCTGCTAAACGCCTTCCCGCGTCTGCGCCAGGAGGAATACAAGTCTGCGTTTGATCGCATTCAGGAGCACAGAAGAAAGAAGAAATAACCGCTTGCCGATTGAAAAAACACCTCACCCGCCGCGTCTTTGCGGCCGGTGAGGTGTTTTTTTCCGTTCGCCTTCAGAAAACAAAGGAGGTATCGACGGTGACAACGGCGAAGTGATCCGGCAGGCGCTCCTCGACGGTTCGGCAGATGATACGCCTGAACTCCTCGGGTGTCTTTCCGATGCCGGTATCCATAACGACGTCGAAGATGAGGTTGGTGTGGCTCGGCCCCATGACAATACGGAAATCGTGGATGCCGCGCAGACCCTTGACATCGCCGAGCGCTTTTTCGAGAGCGGCGCGCTCGGCACGAACCTGCTCGTTGTCGGTCTCGACGGGATCCATGTGTATCGTCGCGTCGCAGCCGAGCGCGGCCTTGAGCCTGCGCTCAATGGTGTCGATGCTGTCGTGGAGCTCGAAAATGTTGCCGCGGCCGTCGACCTCGGCGTGCAGGGATATCATCATGCGCCCCGGACCGTAGTCGTGCACGACGAGATCGTGCATACCGAGCACCGCGTCCGAGCTCATGACGATGTCCTCAATGCTCTGCACAAGCTTCGGATCGGGCGCCTGCCCAAGCAGCGGCGAGAGCGTATCCTTGGCAACGCCGTAGCCGGCAAACAGAATGAACACCGCGACCGCCGCACCCGCCCAGCCGTCAATATTGACCTTAAACAGCCAGCTTGCGCCCATCGACAGCAGCACGACCGCCGTTGCGATCGAGTCGGACAGACTGTCTGTGCCGGTGGCAGCCATTGCGGAGGAGGATATCTTCTTTCCCACCGCACGATTGTACGCGAACATGTAGAGCTTCACGAGGATCGATGCGAGCAGTATCGCCGCCGGAAGCAGACCGGCCTCGACCGGCTCGGGGCTCATGATCTTCTCGACCGAGCTTATCAGCAGCTCAACGCCCATGACGATTATAAGCGCCGCAACCGCCAAGCCGGAGATGTATTCTATCCTGCCGTGACCGAATGGGTGATCGGGATCGGGCTTTTTACCCGAGAGGCGGAAGCCCAGCAGAGATATCGCCGATGCGCCCGCGTCCGAGAGGTTGTTAAACGCGTCGGCCGTTATTGCGATCGAGCCCGATATCGCGCCTGCGGCGTATTTTCCCGCAAACAGCAGCACGTTCAGGCATATGCCCAGCACGCTGCACAGCGTGCCGTAGGCCTTGCGCACGAGCGGGTTCGTATACTCCGCCGGGTTTTTTATAAATATTTTAGCCAGCAGCTTTACCATTTTTTAATAGCGAATTAACGCTTCTCCTTTTATCATTACTTAATAACACCTCATCCGTCGGCCGCAGGCTTTGCCTGCGAATGAATTTTTTAGAGGCGCACGGACGCAGCTACGGATACGCTTATTGCGTCAGCCCGGTAT
>URAL01000072.1 GCA_900545805.1 uncultured Eubacteriales bacterium
CTACGAGCTGCAATCGGTTCCGACAAAGACCGTGGCAGTTCGCTCCACGGATAATTGTTCTGATTTGGTGCAAAAGCTTTGCCTGTACCCTTGCCTTCCCCTCAAGGGGAAGGTGTCGGCGGAGCCGACGGATGAGGTGTTTTTTCAATAGCGGTTTTACGTTACAGGCGTTAATTCGCCGCTGAAAAAGCGCCATTAAAAATCAAGGTTGACGGCGTATTTTGCGTTTTCCTCGATGAAGGCCTTGCGCGGCTCGACCTGCTCGCCCATTAAGATGGTGAATATCTCGTCGGCCTTGACCGCGTCCTCAAGACAGATGCGGCGCAGGGTGCGCGTTTCGGGGTTCATTGTCGTCTCCCACAGCTCGTGCGGGTCCATTTCGCCGAGGCCCTTGAAGCGCGAGATATCGACCTTCGAGTTCGGGTTATCGCCGCGCAGCTCGGCAGAAATGCGGTCGCGCTCCTCATCGGAGAAGGCCACACGTGTGGTTTTTCCGCGTGATAGCTTGTAAAGCGGCGGCACGGCGGAATATACATAGCCCTGCTCGATGAGCGGGCGCATAAAGCGGAAGAAAAAGGTCAGCATCAGCGTGCGGATATGCGCGCCGTCGACGTCGGCATCGGCCATGATGACTATCTTGTGGTATCTGAGCTTGTTTACGTCGAACTCGTCGCCTATTCCCGCGCCCAGCGCGGTTATGACCGGGGCGAGCTTATCGTTGCCGTAGACCTTGTCCGCGCGCGCCTTTTCGACGTTGAGCATCTTGCCCCACAGGGGGAGGATGGCCTGGAAGCGCGAGTCGCGGCCCTGGGTAGCCGAGCCGCCTGCCGAGTCGCCCTCGACGATGTACAGCTCTGTCAGCGACGCGTCGCGCTCGTTGCAGTCGCGCAGCTTATCCGGCATCTGCCCGGATTCAAGCCCCGTTTTTCTGCGCACGGATTCACGCGCCTTTCTCGCGGCCTCGCGTGCGCGGGAGGCGGTCATCGCCTTGTCTAATATCGCCTTGCCGACGGCGGGGTTTTCCTCCAGAAACTGCTCAAGCTTATCGCTGACAACGTTGTCCACCAGCGTGCGCATCTCGCTGTTGCCGAGCTTTGCCTTGGTCTGACCCTCGAACTGCGGCTCGGTGAGCTTGACGGAGATTATCGCGGTCATTCCCTCGCGGCAGTCCTCGCCGGAGAGCTTTTCATCGTTTTTGAGTATGCCGGCCTTCGTGCCGTAGGCATTGAGGACCCGCGTCAAGGCCGTGCGGAAGCCGGTCTCGTGCATGCCGCCCTCGGGCGTGTGGATATTGTTTGCAAACGAGACTATGACCTCGTTGTAGCTGTCGTTGTATTGCAGGGCGATCTCGGCCTCGGAGTCCGATCTCTCGCCCTTCATGTATATGACCTCGCTGTGCAGGGGGGTCTTGTTCTGGTTTATGAACGAAACGAACTCGCGGATGCCGCCGGCGTAGCACATCTCGTCCTTCTGCTCCCTGCCCTCGCGCCTGTCCTCGGTGGAGATGTACAGGCCGCCGTTTAAAAACGCCTGCTCGCGCATACGGGTGTGCAGCGTGTCGTAATCGTACACTGTCTCGTCGAACATCTCGGGGTCGGGCTTGAAGCGGACCGTCGTGCCGCTGCGGTCTGTTTCGCCGACAATTTTCATCTCCTGCGTGATATTGCCGCGTGAGAACTTCATCTCGTATATCTTGCCGTTTTTGTGCACGTGGACGACGAGCCATTCGCTCATCGCGTTTACGACCGACGCGCCGACGCCGTGCAGACCTCCGGATACCTTATATCCGCCGCCGCCGAACTTGCCGCCGGCGTGCAGCACGGTGAATACGACCTCAAGCGCGCTCTTGCCGGTCTGCTCCTGGATATCCACGGGAATTCCGCGTCCGTTATCGCGCACACAGATGATATCGCCCGGCTCGATGATGACCTCTATGCGGTTGCAGTAGCCTGCCAGAGCCTCGTCAATGGAGTTATCGACGATCTCGTATACGAGATGGTGCAGACCCGACGACGAGGTCGAGCCGATATACATGCCCGGACGCTTTCTGACAGCCTCCAGTCCCTCAAGCACCTGGATCTTTGACGCATCATATTCCTGTGTTATCTTCTCGTTAATATCCGACATTTTATATCGCCTTTCAATGTAATTTGCTTTGGAAGAAAAAAAGTCTCTTCATATATACCCTGTTTTCGGGCAAAGCTTGTACGTTTGCGTACAAGTAAAATTTTTAGTGGCGCTTTTTCAGAGGCGCACGGACGCTGCTACGGATACGGTGATTTCCGGTGCCCGGTATCGAGAATACCGACGAAACCGTGAAACTGCCGCTTCCCGATACTGCGGTGCAGATTTTGCTCCGCACTTCCCATTGGCTCCCCTGCGTAAGGGGAGCTGTCAGCGAAGCTGACTGAGGGGTCGT